>NZ_DBFZUT010000029.1:0-28620 GCF_048519415.1 Faecousia sp.
TCTCCCGACTTGTCATTGCGAGGGCGCTTTGCGCCCGTGGCAATCTCGCAGAACCGGGGTGGATAACAGGACACTTTCGGCGAAAACGTAACTGCCTTCCCGAGATTGCCACGTCGGCCTGCGGCCTCCTCGCAATGACAAATCGGAGGCTGTTGCCATTTTGACGGCGGTTTGTACGGACTGCAAGTGCGTCGCCGGGAGCGGCATGCCGCTCCCCTACATTGGCCGGTACCGTTTTAACGGTGGACGGTACAAATCGCAGTGCCGGGCCGGGCTGTCCCCTCCCCAACATTCGCTCCATCTCCATCGGCTAATCTCGCTGAATTCAGTGGTGTTTTTCGAACAAAATGCAGTGATTTTCCCCACTTGATTTCTCTTTCACCTGTGCTATAATGTTAGCGGTAAAACTCTGCGGCGGCGCATTTTCGGGAAGAAAACACCGTGCCCCGCAACGATAGCGGCATGCGGCCCTTCCACTGCCCGCACTGCCGAAAATACAAAAAAGGAGTGTTTTCACAATGGCTCTCGTTACCAGTACCGAGATGTTCAAGAAGGCCTATGCCGGCGGCTACGCCATCGGCGCCTTCAACGTCAACAACATGGAGATCGTGCAGGGCATCACCGAGGCCTGCGGCGAGCTGAAGGCCCCCGTCATCCTGCAGGTTTCCAAGGGCGCGCGCGCCTATGCCAACCACACCTATCTGGTGAAGCTGGTCGAGGCTGCCGTCATCGAGAACCCGGATATCCCCATCGTCCTGCATCTGGATCACGGCCCCGACTTCGAGACCTGCAAGAGCTGCATCGACGGCGGCTTCACCTCCGTCATGATCGACGGCTCCTCCCACAGCTTCGAGGACAACATCGCCCTGACCCGCAAGGTCGTCGAGTATGCCCATGACCACGGCGTCGTCGTCGAAGGCGAGCTCGGCACCCTGGCCGGCATCGAGGACGAGGTCAGCCACGCAGTCGGCTCCTACACCCGTCCGGAAGAGGTCGAGGAATTCGTCACCAAGACCGGCGTCGACTCTCTGGCCATCGCCATCGGCACCAGCCACGGCGCTTATAAGTTTAAGCCGGAGCAGTGCACCCGCAATGCCGACGGCATTCTCGTGCCGCCTCCCCTCCGCTTCGACATCCTCGAAGAGGTCTCCCGCCGTCTGCCTGGCTTCCCGATCGTCCTGCACGGCTCTTCCTCCGTGCCCCAGGAGTATGTGAAGATGATCAACGAGAACGGCGGCAACATGCCCAACGCCATCGGCGTGCCGGAAGAGGAGCTGCGCCATGCCGCTCAGCTGTCCGTCTGCAAGATCAACATCGATTCCGACCTGCGTCTGGCCATGACCGGCACGATCCGCGCCTACTTCAACGAGCATCCGGATCACTTCGACCCGCGCCAGTACCTCAAGCCCGCCCGCGCCAACATCAAGGCCCTCGTCGAGCATAAGCTCAAGGACGTCCTCGGCTGCGCCGGTAAGGCCTGATCGAACCCAAAAAATCTCCGGGACTGCAAATCGCAGCCCCGGATTTTTTGCGCTTCCGGAAGGCCCCCAGCTCTGTCATTGCGAGGGCACTTTGCGCCCGTGGCGCCCTGAGCGCGAAGCGCGAGGAAGTGCCCTTGGGGTGCAATCTCGGGAAGGCACCCCCCGATCCGTACCGGCCGCCGTTAAAACGGTGCTGGCCCCCCGATTTGTCATTGCGAGGAGGCCGTAGGCCGACGTGGCAATCTCGCAGTACCCGGCCGGATCGTGGGAAAGCCATCGGCGAAATCGCAACTGCCTCCCCGAGATTCCCACGTCGCTTCGCTCCTCGGAATGACAAGTCGGGGGTGCGTGACATTTTCATGGTGGCCTGTTCCGAACGGCAGTGCTGCGCCGGGCTAGGCTGTCCCCCACTGCAAAATGGGAACCTCGAAATTTTCTGCACAGAATCAGCGCAAATTGTGCATAAAAAAGGCAATGCCCGCTGCGTTATGCACAGCGGGCATTGTAGGAAACGGGATTTAGCCGAGCTTATAGAAGGTGATAACGCTGCAATAGCCGGAGCTGGTCAGGTTGTTCGTAGAATACACACGGAACTGCGCGGGATTGTTGTCGCGCATGAACAGCTGACGCGATTCGCTGAAGGCAACCGAGGCAGTGCCGCTGCCGCAGGTGAGCGTAACGTCGGAGCCGGAGTCAGTCAGCGAGATGCTGGTGCCGCTGCCGCCGTAGGTCATCTGCTTGCCGTCGCTGCTCTCCAGAACGAAGGTACCTTCCGTGGAGCCGGCCTTCACCGTCCAGACGATGTCGGTATCGGACGTTGCGACGGTGTTGTCCTTGACGGTGATTTCCTTCGCGCACAGGGCATTTTTCACAGTGGCGGTGTCGTTCGTGACAGCGTAGTTCTTGTCGTTGTAGGCCGCTGCAATAATGATCTTATCCCCGGCAGCGATGCTGGTCGCGACGGTGTAGGAGGAAGTCCCCGTACTGCCGCCCGTGTATTTCTTGCTCAGGTTGGCGGTGAGGGTGGTCAGCTCGGCATCGGTGAGGCCCAGCTCCTTGAAGAAGTCGGTGGCCTCCTGCTTGAGGTCGGCGGTCTTCAGATCCTCGACGCCGAAGGCGGTCTGCAGGGTCTTGACGATGTTGGAGCGGAGGATGGCATCGTACTTGGCAGGCTCGGCTTCCTTCGTCACGCCGTAGTAGTTGTAGTAGGTGACCATGTAGTCGGCGACGACCTCGTCATACGCTGCGCCCATGTAGCACTCGAGCAGGGCGGAGACGAAGCCCGCGCGGTCCTTGCCCTCGGTGCAGTGCACGAGGTACGGGCCTTCGTGGGTGGTGAAGTAGCGCAGGCCGGTGGCAAGGCCGGTCTTGAAGTCGGCGGCGGTGAAGTCGACGCCGAGATTCAGGTAGACGACGTTCTGCTTGGAATAGTAGGTGGAATCAAAGCCTTCGTAGCCCTTCGCGGTGGCCTCGTCGTTGGCGAGGTTCATGAAGGTCTTGACGCCCGCGGCCTCGGCGGCCTTATCGGCATAGGTGTTGCGGCCGATCTTGGGGTTGATGGGGCTGGAGGAGCGGTACAGGGCGTTCTCGCCCATGCCGGTGGTGGCGACGTTGCGGAAGTTCGCGAACTCGGCGTCGGACAGGTCCTTGTAGTCCTCGCGGTTGTTCGTGCGCTTGAGCTGGTGGATGAGCCACTCGTCATAGTAGCCGCCCTTTTCGCCCATTTCGATGGTCACGACGGCGGGGATGTTCGTCTCGGCGGCGTAGTACCACTCATAGGTCTTGTCTTCGTAGGTCTTCTTCGTGGCGATGCCGTTCTTGCCGGCGAAGTCGCCCATGTTGATGGCGAGGGTCAGATGGCCGTCAGAGTTGCAGAGGATCGTGCTGCCCTGATCGACATCGGAGTAGTTCGTGCCATAGGGGACGGTGAATTCCTTACCGTCCACGGTGATCTTCAGAAGATCGCCATATTCGAATCCGGCCTTGTCAAGCTCGGAGCCGGGGATCGTCAGCTCGAGGTTGCCATACTTGGCGATGGACTGGACATAGCCGTGGATGCGGGTCTCGTTCGTCTTCAGCTCGTTCACAAAGTAGTTAACGGAGCCGTTGTTGACGGTGGAAATGGTGTATTCGGTCGTGCCGTAGAAGCTGTAGGAGTGGCCGTCTGCATAGGTGTTCAGCGTGGCGGAGCCAAGCGTTTCGGCAACGGCGGAGGAGACGGAGGGAGAAACTGCCTCGTCGTTCGTGGCCCAGATGACAAGGGAGTCGCCGGTATAGTTCTCGGCGGCCTTTTCGACCAGACCGTCGGAGTACTTCTCGAGGTCGGCGAACCATTCCTTGCTCAGCTGCTGGTGCTGGCCATACTTGGTGGTGAATTCAGCGTAGCCCTTTTCGTTGGCCTCGGCCTTCATGGTGTCCCAGTTCTCGGCGCCGTCAAACAGGTTCTTCAGGTCGGTGAGGTCCTCCGCCGGAGCGACGAGCTCGATGGTGGAGAAGCTGTACTTGCCCTCGGCAAGCAGCTCGAGCGTGATGCGGCCGCCCATGGAGTAGCCGAACGCACCGATGCGGGTCTTGTCGACGGCGTAGTTCTTGCAGACGTAGTCGATGACGTCCAGAACGTCGGCCTTCATGTTGGTCATGGTATTGAGCTGGAAGCTCTCCTTGCTCTTGCCGCAGCCGGGGAGGTCCAGCGTGGCAACGACGAAGCCCTGCTCGGCAAGACCGTTGGAGATCTTGTCAAAGCCCTCAAACTCGTTGTGGTTGCCGCCGTGGCCGTGGATCATGACGACAAAGGGGAAGCTGCCGTCGGCCTTGTAGCCCTTCGGGGTGGTGATGTAGGCGGGGATCTCAGCGCCCTCACGCAGCGTGGAAGGGACCAGCTTCTCGGTCGTGGCGGCCGGCGCGGGTTTCCCCGCGCCGGTGTTGACGTACATGTCCATGGCAAACAGCGCTTCGTTGCTGCTGTTGACATAGTACATGCTGAAGTTGGAATACTGTGCGTACCACTCCACGCTCTTCGGGTCGCCGGAGGAGCCGGTGGCCGTTGCGCTCTGGAGGTAGATGCAGCCGTCCGTGGCTGCCGGGGCGATCTTCCAGACGGGGTTATCCTCCTGGTCGAAGCCCATGCTGTTGTAGGTGCCGCCGTCGGACTTATTGCCGATGGAGAGCTTTGCGCCGTCGGCGCGCTTCAGGAAGAAGCCGCCCTCGGTCATTTCGACCGTCCAGACGAGCTCTTCGTTATCGGTGGTCAGGATGCCGTTGACCGGGGCGACATCGACGCCCGCGCGGTTGAAGGTGCTGCCTTCGGAGTTCGCAGCGGACATGGCTTTGCTGACGGAGCGATTGACGAACACGACCTTCGCGCCGTCGACCAGCTCGGTGCTGAGGGCGTATTCATTGTCCTTCAGCTCGGGGACGTCGGGCTTCTCATTGACGACGGTGATACGGCCCTCGCCCGCGAGGTTCTTGTACTGCTCGCCGACATTGCCGCCGAGGGAATCGACGATGTAGTCGATGAGGACCTGGTTGTCGATCTTGACCTCGTCCTGCAGGAGCTTGTTGTCCTGGAACATGTTGATGCCGTCGCCGCCGGACTTGAGCATGTAGTTATGGGAGGCGAGGGTGTAGGTCTTGGCGGGGTCGATCGGCTCGTAGGTGTTGGTGGTCTGGTTCAGGACCTGAACGTCCTGCACGCGGCGCGCGCCTTCCACGGAGACGAAGGAGCCCTTGTCGTCCGTCTTGACGGTGGATTCCACGGCGGTGTTGATGGTGTACTTCATGCCGGAGACCTGCAGGAAGCCGCCCATCTCGCCGACTGCGTTATAGACCTTGTTGCCGTGCTCATCGACGGACTCGGAAACATAATCGGCCATCGTGTTGCGGGAGGCCATTTCCAGCGCATCGAGGATCTCCTGACCGGTGGCCTCCACGACGCAGGCCATGTTGCCATAGGGATGGACCTTGATGATCTGGTTGTAGGTGATGTCGCCTGCGGGGATGTCGGCGCGGATGCCGCCGCCGTTTACGATGGCGATGTCAGCGCCCAGCGTGACGCGGTAAGCATCGGCGCACAGGTCGCCGAGGTTCGTCTCGCGGTTGCGGATGGCACGGGCCGTGCCCTCGGGGTTCTGAGTGGTGAGGTCAACGTCCGTGTGGGCGACGACCTTGTTCAGCAGGGTCTGGAACTCCGCGACGATCTTGTCGACGACTTCCTTCGTCTTGGCGTCCTTTTCGATCTCAAGGTCGCTGATGAGCTCGCTGTGGAGCTTGCCGTCGGCGCTGATGGTCAGCTTGCCGAGGTTGTTCAGCTTCGTGCCCGTGGAGGAGAGAATGACGTCCTTGCCGTCCTTGCTCTTGACGATCTCCTGCGGGATGGTGCTGTGGGAATGGCCGTCGAGCACGGCGTCCAGGCCGGTGGTGTTGGCGATGACGTCCGTGGAGCGCCACGGCTCGGAGGACTCGTCGATACCGAGGTGTGCGACGGCCACGACGTAGTCGGCGCCGTCCTTCTTCGCGGCGTCAATGGTCTTCTGCACGGAGTCGTACAGGTCCTTACCGTCGTTGCCCTCGGCGAAGGTATAGATGTAGTTGCCGTCCTTGTCCTGGAAGTAGGTCGGCGTGGACTTCACGAAGCTCTCCGGGGTGCTGATGCCGATGACGGCGACCTTCTTGCTGCCGAAGGTCTCGATGGCATAGGGCTTCACACCGGCGATGGCGGTGCCGTCCAGTCTGGCAAAGTTGCAGGACAGGTACTGATACTTTGCGGCCGGGACGATGGTGTCGAGCAGCTGATCCATGCCGTAGTCAAACTCATGGTTGCCGAACGTGGCATAGTCGTAGCCGGCGGCATTCATGACCTCGACGATGGCTTCGCCGTGCGTCAGGGTGGAGATGGCCTCGCCCTGGATGGCGTCGCCTGCATCGACCAGCAGGCTGTACGGGGTCTTGAGGTTGTTGCGGTACCAGGCGACCTGCTCATACGTCAGCGTGGGGGCTGTGCTGGAGCCGCCGGTGATGTTCGCGTGAACATCGTTGGTGTAGAGGATCACGATGTCGTCGGCCTTCGTGTCATGGAGCTTCAGGTAGCGCTCGATGATGGCGGCGAACTGGGCGCGGGTGGCGTTGTCCTTCGGGGCGAGCTTGCCGTCCTTGCCGTTGATGACACCGGTCTCGACGGCCCACTTCATGGCGCCGGCGGCGTAGTCATAGACCTTGCCGACATCCGGCCAGCTGCTCAGGTCCTGCTCGGAGGCGGCTTCGCCTGCGTAGCGCCAGATCATGGTGACGAGCTCTTCGCGGGTGATGAAGCCTGCGGGGTCGAACGTGCCGTCGCCGCGGCCGTTGACGACCTTCTGCTCTGCGGCCCATGCGATGGCATCACGGTACCATGCATCCACCAGATCGGTGAAGGGGGCCTTGGCGGTGGGAGCGGGCTGACCGGCGATGCGCCACAGAACCATGGCAGTTTGCGCGCGGGTCAGATTCGACTCCGGTTCGAATGTCGTTGTCGTGGTGCCGTTCATCAGTCCGTTGTCATAAACGTACTGAACGTTCGAAGCAAACCAGTCGGTGTCCTTCACATCCGTGAACGGGCCGACGTTTGCCGCAAACGCAAACGGCAGCACACCTGCGATCATGGCAATGACCAGCAGCATCGCCACGAACTTCGTGCAAATGTGTTTCATGATTAGAGATCCTCCTTCTAATTTCCAAATAGGGAGCTTTTTGTCCCCATGGTATGAATATTTTAACAAGTTTCCGGGAGCAATGCAAGGGCGCCGGGACGCTTTCTCCACTTTTGCAGGCCAAAAGCAAAATATCTCGCTTTCCATAATTTTTTTGTTCAGAAAGCACAGGATTACCTCGATTTTTCTACGGTTTCTGTACATAATAGTGCACAATCATCGCAAAAGTTTTTGCGTTCCGCGCGGCTGCTGGCGGCATTCCGGCCGGGCGGCGGCCGCGCGTGAGGCGGCCGTAAATGTCTTTTTAGATGCGCCGCCCTGTATACGGACGGACGCGGCGGGACGAATGTGGCGGGACGAATGTGCAAATTGGTGTTGCAATCCGGGTAAAAACTTGGTAAAATAGATATCAGGGAAGGTATACCGGAAGGTGCCGGGGCCTTCTCATAACCGGCGCGGCCGGAAGAACAAAGGAGGATCATCCGATGGTCAAACTGATCATGGGGCTGAAGGGTTCCGGCAAGACCAAGCAGCTCGTCACCGACATCAACGAGGCCGTAAAGAACGAAACCGGCAGCATGGTCTGCATCGAAAAGGGCACCAAGCTCCGTTACGATATTGATATCCGCGTTCGCCTGATCGACTATCAGGAGTATTCCATGGGTACGCTGACGTTCCTGAAGGGCTTCATCAGCGGCCTGCATGCGGGCAATTTCGACATCAGCCACATCTTCATCGACAGCTTCTATAAGCTCGTCGAGGATGCGGGCGTCGCCGAGGTCGAGGACTTCGTCCTGTGGTGCGATAAGTTCGGCGCCGCGAACAACATGTCCTTCACCGTCGTCGTCTCCGAGGACCCCGAGAAGGCCACCGAGGCCATGAAGGCCTACCTCTGATCGCTGCAGGGCCTGCCGCAGGGGCCGCTCCCCTGCGGCGGCTTGCCGCGCCGCAAAAAAAGTGCTTGACAAACGGAATCAAATGTGGTATCCTATATAAGCACTTGGGGCATTGCCCCTCATTTCATATCGCGGAGTAGAGCAGTTGGTAGCTCGTCGGGCTCATAACCCGGAGGTCGCAGGTTCAAGTCCTGTCTCCGCAACCAAATCTGTTACCGTTGTTGATACCATATCAGCAACGGTAATTTTTTATTTTCCACCGTCTGAGGAGTGGTTTTTGCGAAAAGCAGGGCTTTTCCCGAACATTCCCGGCCATCGGCGCAATGTACGCCCGGATTTGCTGCGGCCATGATGAGTCTCTCCGGAACTTAGCAAAACGGCAATCGTTATAAGAGTAGAAACGATAAATGATTATTATCCATATAGAAACCCGCTGAAGGCTGAATGCTACTCTGAGCCTTGGACGAGTTTTCGCTTATTACCGTGGGACAGAAAGGACAAAAAGGACAGAACCGGGCTGGTATTCTCAGTAATTCTTGATACCCTTATTATCTCACAGGCGCCGTTGCTTTCACAGGACGTCATTTATTATGCGCTTACGTTATCATTTACGAAGTTTCCGTACAAAACGAAAGTGCACAGAAACTTGACATCCCCTGCCCATAATTATGGATTGTTACGGCTTGACTATGATGAAATATTCAAAGTCTCTTTGCTGATTCGGAAAAATTTGCTTGAATCAGCAAAGAGACTTTGACTTACTTTGCACATTGAACATCGGTATCACCTGATTCATCAAAGAGCCATCCGAATCAGCAAACAAAATACCAAAGTGCAAACAGCAAAAACTGATTGCGCTATTGCTTGATCGAAAGTGTGCCTCAGAAATCTGACTCCACGAAAATATTATCTGAAAACTGGAACGGAAAAAGTTTTTTAATGCGGATTACAATAGAAAAAATCAATATTTTTAGGAAAACATTCATAGTGTAATATCAATATTCCTTGACAAAAATTGATTTTGCGGATATTATATTGAAAAAGGAGCTGATCTCAATGGCGATTACAACAAAAGAAAGCATCCTCAAAGTTCTGAGTGCTTATAATCCGTGGTGGAAAACCGGGACAGTTAGCCCGCAGATGTCAAAAACCTACAAGAGGTTTGCATTCCACGAAGCGATGAAGCGATTGACGGATAAAGGAATTCGCCGCTCTGTGGTTTTGACCGGGACGAGACGCGTTGGAAAAACAACCATCCAATACCAAATGATCGAAGCGCTGTTAAAGTCAGGTGTGGCACCGCAGAAAATTGTTTTTATTTCTTTGGATCATCCTATGCTGAAGCTCAGCCAATTTCAGGATGTTCTGGAGTGTTATCATGAAAATATCTATGCAGAGCAGGATGCCTATTACTTCTTTGATGAGGTGCAGTACGCACAGGACTGGGATCGATGGTTAAAAATCATTTATGATACACAGCCTGAGACCCGTGTTGTTGCAACCGGTTCTGCGAGTCCGGCGTTGATGAAGGGCAGCAGAGAAAGTGGTGCCGGCCGTTGGACCGTTATACAAGTCCCAACGATGTCTTTTTATGAGTACTGTGAACTGCTGAATCTGGATCGCCCCAATATTGCCTCCGATTTGAAAGTAACAACATTGCTCCACAAAAGTCAAATTGAGCGGACTCAAATTATGATGCAGCTTTCCAAGGTTCAAAATCATTTTATGCGGTATTTGCAGGTTGGCGGTTTTCCGGAGTTGGCATTGGCTGACAATGATTTGATGGCGCAGCAGATCATGCGAGAAGATGTTGTGGATAAAGTTCTTAAGCGTGATCTTCCCTCACTGTACAATATCCGTAACGCAACGGAGCTGGAGAGAATTTTCTTATACCTCTGCAATGTATCTTCGGAAATTGTATCGATTGAGGCAATTACGAAAGAACTGAACGGTGTATCTCGCACAACTGTAGAAAACTATATTCAGTATCTGGAAAGTGCAAATTTGATTTATCAGAGTTGGCCGGTTGATATGGCAGGGAAAAAGGTATTAAAGGCGCGTCCTAAAATTTATATCGCCGATGCGGCAATTCGGAATGCTGTTTTGATGGATGATTCTGTTTTGACGGACCCTGTTGAGATGGGAAAGATTGTTGAAACGGCTGTTTACAAGCATGTCGCAGCGTTTTATTATCAATATGCTACTTCGGTGGGCTATTTTAGAGGTGGAAAAAAGGGCAAAGAAATTGATATTGTGGTGGACTATCCTAATACGAAAAACATCCTCATTGAAGTTAAATACAGAGAAGGTGCGCCAATTGCGGATGATGATGCGATCGTAGAATTGTGTGAGGAATCGTCGGCAGCAATAATTATAACCAAGAATGCGGACGATTACGGAGTTCATAACACAAAGTGCGGTAAAGATCTACTACGAATTCCTGCATTTGCGTTCCTTTATTTGCTTGGGAATGCAGAAAAACATGGATATCGCGGAATGGAACAATAAAATAGGTTATATTCTGTCCTTTCTGTCCCCATTGTCCCGGTGCATCAGGACGAACGCCGCAAAAATGCACCACGCCTGCAAAGCATGGTGCATGGTATCCACGAACAGTAGATTTGCCATATCGAGTGGTCATTAGGGATTTCACCTGTGGCCACTCGATTTTTTATTCTGGTACGGTTTGATGCAGGGAGCAGGCAGTGGTCCAATGCCACTAAGTTAACGACACTGTTTTCAAATGTAGCCCAATGCTGGGCGGCGCTCGTCCGAGGGCCACTGGTTCGGGACACAAAAGGAAATCTGTATCATATCGCGCCGAAAGAAAAAAAGCCCCGCCTGCACAAGCAGGCGGGAAAATTTTTGCTCTCTTTTGTGTTCGGGAGTTTTTCTCCATCCCCCGGCTTACATGGCCGCAGCCTCGGGGCTGCGGAGCTGGAGCTGCAGGCGGTCGGCGATGAGGGCGATGAACTCGCTGTTCGTCGGCTTGCCCTTCGTGTTCGACACCGTGTAGCCGAAGAAGCGCTGCAGCGTCTCCAGGTCGCCGCGGTCCCACGCGACCTCGATGGCGTGGCGGATGGCGCGCTCGACGCGCGAGGGCGTCGTGGCGAACGTCTTGGCCACCTGCGGATAGAGCACCTTGGTGATAACATCCATGTCATTGACGGCAATCAGGATCGCCTCCCTGAGATACTGATAGCCCTTGATGTGCGCAGGGACGCCGATCTCGTGAATGATCGAGGTGACCATGGACTCGATGTTGGCGTTGCGCTTTGCTGCGATGGCGGGTTTGCGCGAAACGGCGCTCTCGCAGATCTCGTCGAGACGCTCCACGACGGCACGGCAGCTGCATGGTTTCAGCATGATATATTGCACGCCGAGCGTCATAAACATTGAAGACACATATTCCGTTACGAACTCCACCAAAACCAGAAGCTTTGGCTTTGGATCCAGCCCGGCCGCTGCCTTCAGCACGGACAGGCCGTCCGCCTGCGGCAGCATGAGGTCGACGACCAGCAGATCCGGTTTCAGCTCTTTCAGCAGGCTGATGGCGCGAACGCCGTCACAAGCCGAGCCGACCACGGAATACCGATTCGTCTGCTTCAGGGCAACGCCGAGCTTCCCACAAAACTCTTCGCTGCCGTTTGCCAGCAGGACCCGATACATTTTTTCCATGTAACAACTCTCCTCCTCGTAGATTCTCTCATTTCCGCATGGATGTACAAGCGGTGCTTCTAATTTAACATATTCGGCCCGCTTTTGCAATGACTTTCCCTGAAAATGTCTGCTTTTTCGTCGACGTTCTTCGACAAACATGCGGAAACGGCAGAAAATATGATACTCTAAGAGGAAAAAGGTGAAAAAATATTCTTATTCACGGAATTACCGTGAGACGTCCCGTTATTCCGCGTGATCGGTCGAATTTTCATTGCGCTGGCTGAGCCAGATCAGCAGCACGGCAATGTCCGCAGGCGAAACGCCGGAGATACGCCCGGCCTGGCCGATGGATCGCGGGCGGATGTCGGCCAGCTTCTGCCGCGCCTCGAGGCGCAGACCGGCGATGGAGGCATAGTCCGCATCCTCCGGCAGCAGGCGCGATTCCTCGCGGCGGAACGCCTCGATCTGCTGCTCCTGCCGCTGCAGGTACCCCGCATATTTTACCCGGATCTCGACCTGACGCGTCACGGCCGCCGGAAGCTCCGGCCGCTCCGGGTCGAAGGGAGCAAGCTCTGCATAGTGCAGCTCCGGGCGGCGCAGCAGGTCCGCCAGCCGCGCGGAGCTGACGACCTCCGCCGAGCCGCGCGCCTGCAGAAACCCGTTCAGCGCCGGACCGGCGGGCACGCCGGTGTGCTCCAGCCTGCGCTGCTCGCGCCGGACGGCCTCGTATTTCTCCGCGACGGCCTGTGCCTGTTCGGCGGGGATGAGGCCGATGCGATAGCCGATGGGCGTGAGCCGCTCGTCGGCGTTGTCCTGTCGGTGCAGCAGCCGGTATTCGCTGCGCGAGGTCATGATGCGGTACGGCTCCTCCGTGCCCTTCGTGACGAGGTCGTCGATGAGGGTGCCGATGTAGCCGTCCGAGCGTTTGAGCACCAGCGGCTCGCGCCCGAGCAGCTTCAGCGCGGCGTTCACGCCCGCCACAAAGCCCTGCACGGCCGCCTCCTCATAGCCGGACGTGCCGTTGAACTGCCCCGCGCCGTAGAGGCCGGGCAGCTTTTTGCACTCGAGCGTCGCGGAAAGCTCCGTCGGGTCGATGCAGTCATATTCGATGGCGTAGGCCGGGCGCAGCATTTCGGCGTGCTCCAGCCCCGCGATGGTGTGCAGCATGGCAAGCTGCACCTCCTCCGGCAGGCTCGTGGACAGGCCCTGCAGGTACAGCTCGTCCGTCCCGAGGCCGCACGGCTCCAGAAAGAGCTGGTGGCGCGGCTTGTCGGCAAAGCGGACGATCTTCGTCTCGATGCTCGGGCAGTAGCGCGGGCCGACGCCGGTGATGGAGCCGTCGAACAGCGGGCTGCGGTGCAGATTCTCGCGGATGACGGCGTGCGTGCGCTCGTTTGTCCACGTCAGCCAGCACACGGCCTGATTTTTCGGCGGCTCACGGGTGGAAAACGAGAACGGCTCCGGGTCGTCGTCGCCGCGCTGGACCTCCATTTTCGAGAAATCGACGCTGCGCGCGTTGATGCGCGGGGGCGTTCCGGTCTTGAACCGGCGCATCCGCAGGCCGAGGGCGCGCAGGCACTGGCTCAGCTCCGGCGCGGGGCGCAGGCCGTCCGGCCCGGAGTGCAGGACGCACTGCCCGGTGATGACGGTGCTGTCGAGGTACGTCCCGGCCGCGACGACGACGGCGCGCACGCGGTATTCCGCGCCGAGCTGCGTCACGACGCCGCTGACGTGTCCGTCCTCCGTCCGGATCTCCGTGACGGCGGCCTGCTTGAGATAGAGGTTCGGCTCGCGCTCGAGCAGGCGCTTCATGTGCTCCTGATAGCGGCGGCGGTCTGCCTGCGCGCGCAGGGAGTGCACGGCCGGGCCCTTGCCGCGGTTGAGCATGCGGTACTGGATGCAGCAGGCGTCCGCCGCGCGGCCCATCTCGCCGCCGAGGGCGTCGAGCTCGCGCACGAGATGGCCCTTGCCCGTGCCGCCGATGGCCGGGTTGCAGGGCATGTTGCCCACGGCGTCCAGATTGATCGTGAACACGACGGCTTGCAGCCCCAGCCGCGCGGCCGCGAGACCGGCTTCGATCCCGGCATGGCCCGCGCCGATGACGGCAATGTCATAATTTCCTGCAAAATAGCTCATTTACGCTCATCTTTCTTTCAAATCACAGCGGTGACTGCTTGATCTTTGCATAGCGGCGGGGATAGGCCGGGGGCGTCGGGCGCTCCTTGCGGATGACGATGACGCAGCGCGGCGCGCCGTCGATGTCGTAGGTCTCCGTTTTTTCCACGCGGCCGCCCAGCCTTGCGATGCCGCGCTTCGCCTCCTCCAGCTCCTCGGCCGCAGCGGCTGCCTTCATGGCAAGGAAGTATCCGCCCGGCTTCACGAACGGCAGGCACAGCTCCGCCAGAATGTTCAGCCGTGCCACCGCGCGGGACGTCGCGATGTCATATTGCTCGCGTGCCTTGGCGGCATAGTCCTCCGCGCGGGAGCAGACGCACTGCGCCGGGACGCCCATGTCCCGCAGCGTTGCCTCCAGCCACGTCACGCGCTTGCCGAGGCTGTCGAGCAGCGTCAGGTCGAGGCTCGGCTCGCCGAGCTTCAGCGGCACCCCGGGGAAGCCCGCCCCGCAGCCGACGTCGATGACGCGCTTGCCTGAAAACGGCACGATGCGCAGCAGCGCGAGGCAGTCGGCAAAGTGCAGCTTCGCCACGGCCTGCGGCTCCGTGATGGCCGTCAGATTCATAACGCGGTTCTGCTCGAGCAGGCGCGCGCCGAAGTCGCACAGCTGCTCCGCCTGCGCCGCCGTCAGCGGCACACCGAGCGCTGCGCAGGAATCCAACAGGGTTTGCAGCATATTACGATACCTCCCGGTAAACCTGAATAACAATGCCGAGGTCGCAGAACGTCGCCCGGCCGGGGACCTGCAGCACGCGCACGGTGTCATACACCATGCCAAGCGCCGCGACGGTGCAGCCGGCGCTTGCCATCGCCACGGGCCAGAACCACACGAGCGGCACGCGCGCCAGCGCGAACCACAGCGCCGCACCTACGAGCACGGGCGGGAGCAGCCGCACGGCAAGCACGGCGGCGCGGCTCAGCTCCGCATTCGAGCCGACGCACGGGCGCCGCGCAAAGATGGAGCAGAACGGGGTCATCCGGCCGAACAGGGCCAGCAGCGGCCACGGCAGCAGATAGAGCACCCACTGCGCCGCGAGCGACACGGCGATGCTCTCCCCAATGGCGAGCAGCCACCTGCGCTGCCCGCCTTCGACGATCGGCTCCATCGCGGCAAGGCCGCGCCATTTCCAGAGCGCGGCAAACAGGCCGATGACCGCGAGCGCGGAGAGCACCCGCAGGATGCGCCGGTGCCCGCGCTCCATGGAGAGGGAAATTTCCTCGATCTTTTCTTTCATATTCGCTCACTTTCCGACGCAGAAACGCTCAAAAATGCGATTTGTGATATCCTCGCGGACCGTCCGCCCCGTGACCTCACCGAGGGCGGCCATGGCCTCCTCCACGTCCGTGAGCACGGCGTCCGGCGTGACGCCGAGGCAGAGGCCGGTTTTCGCCCGTTCGATGGCGCGGGAGGCGCGGTCGAGCGCGCCGAACTGGCGCGGGTTGGTCAGGAGGGAGCCGTCACAGGCGTTTTCGCCGAGGAACCAGCCCTCGAGCAGGGCTGGCAGGGCGTCCAGCCCTGCGCCCGTGCGGGCTGAGACGGTCAGAACGGTGTCAAACGGCAGCTCGTCCGGCGAGACGGCGGCGGGCAGGTCTGATTTGTTGCACAGGGCCAGACTGCGCGGGGCGCATTTGGCCGCTTCGATGGCGCGGCGGTCCTCGTCCGTCAGGGGCTGCGAGGCGTCGCAGACGAACAGGGCCAGCTCCGCTTCGCGCGCGGCCTGCTCCGAGCGGGCCACGCCGAGGGCCTCGATGGCGTCCCCGGCCTCGCGGATGCCGGCTGTGTCCGTCAGGCGCAGCAGCACGCGGCCGACGCGCACCGGCTCCTCGACGGTGTCGCGCGTCGTCCCGGCGATGTCCGTGACGATGACGCGGTCATAGCCCGCCAGCCGGTTCAGCAGCGACGATTTGCCCGCATTCGGCTTGCCGAGCAGCACGGCGCGCACACCCTGCCGCAGGTGGCGGCCCTTTTCGTAGGTTGCAAGCAGCTCCCGCAGGGCCGCGCCCGCGCGGTCCAGCGCTCCGCTCAGCTCCGCCGCGCCGAAGTCCTCGATGTCCTCGTCCGGATAGTCGAGCACGGCGTGGAAATGGCTGCACAGGTCCGTCAGCCCGTCGTAGACCGGCCCGATGGCGCGCTTGAGCGCCCCGCCGAGCTGCCCTGCGGCGTTCGCGGCGGCGTCGGCCGTCTCGGCGTCGATGAGGTCGACGACGGCCTCGGCCTGCGTCAGGTCGAGCTTGCCGTTCAGGAAGGCCCGGCGCGTGAATTCGCCGGGTCCCGCCTGCCGTGCCCCGGCGGCCAGCAGCGACTCCAGCCCGGCGGCCAGCATGGCGGGCGAGCCGTGGCACTGCAGCTCAACGGTCTCCTCGCCGGTGTAGCTGTGCGGCGCGCGGCACACGACGCCGAGGCACTCGTCAATGACGCGCCCCTGCCGGTCGTGCAGCAGGCCGAGGACGAGACGGCGGTCCGGCGCGTCCGCAAACGGCTGCTTCGGGGTGAAAACGCTGCCTGTCAGCGCGGCGCAGCCGGGCCCGGACAGGCGGAGAATGCCGATGGCGCAGGGCGCGCGCCCCGTCGCAATGGCAGCAATGATGTCAGACATGATGTGATCCTTTCGGTAAGTGCGGGAAATGAGGCAAATGGATAATGGAAAGCGGAAAGCCGCACGAGGCTTCCTGCCATGCGTTGTAGGGGAGGGGACAGCCCGGCCCGGCGCAATGCTGCCGATCCGAACAGGCTGTTGATAAAACGAGGATGGCCCCGATTTGTCATTGCGAGGGCGCTTCGCGCCCGTGGCGCCCTGAGCGCGAAGCGCGAGGAAGTGCCCTTGGGGTGCAATCTCGGGAAGGCACTTGCAGCCCGTACAGGCCGCCGTTAATACGGCATGCACCAATTGCGTCTGTAGCGGCGCTCACTGAGCGCCTTTGGCAGCTGCAGGTATTGCAGCAGTGATTCAGCGGCGCGAGGCTATCAGAATTGTCATTGCGAGGGCGCTTCGCGCCCGTGGCAATCTCGGGAAGGCAGTTACGATTTCGCCGGGAGTACCCTGTTATCCGGCTGTGTACCGCGAGATTGCCACGTCGCTTCGCTCCTCGCAATGACACGTCAGGGTGGTGCGGCGGTGCACCAGTGCCCTTGCGCGGTTGAATAGGCCCCTACCGGGCGCTCACAACCCGCAAGGGGCACGCCGCATCCGTAAGGCGGCAAAGCCGCCAACGGCTGCGCAGTGAGCGCCGCTACATTTTCTCTCGCGCGACGGCCTTGCGCAACGAGCGCCGCTGCAGTCAAATTTGGTGGCGATTGCGTTCGGCGGCACTCTGTGTATATCGGCAGTGCCTTCCCGAGATTGCCACGTCGCTTCGCTCCTCGCAATGACAATTCGGGAGCGGTTACCATTTTAACGGAGGCCTGTTTCGCTCGGCAGTGCGCAGCCGGGCCCGGCTGTCCCCGCCCCTACAGCGCGCTATCGATGTCCGCGCAAAAATTTATAAATTACAGCGCTTCCTTAAAATATGCCGCCAGATCCTGCATCCGTTTCTCGTCAAACGGCGAGGTCAGGCTCCCGTCCTGCAGCATGGCGAGGAACGTCGACTCCGGCGCGGCATACAGCAGGTCGCTGAAGGCCTTCAGACCCGCGCCGGGCGTTTCCTGCTCCAGCTGGTAAATTTGAAGGGCTGCGTCGTTCGAGACGCAGTAGCTGATGACATAATACGGCGCGGAGAAAAAGTGCTGCACGTCGATCCAGCTGCGCGCGGCCTGCTCCGCCGACGCCTCGTCAAACAGGCCGAAGTCCACGCAGCATTCCGCAAACAGCTCATTGAGCTTCCCGACCGTCAGCTCGCTGTCCGGCAGGGCATAGGCCTTGCACTCAAAGGCATAGTAGCACGCCTGCGTGAGGAAGGTCTCGAGCGAGTCATAGAGCTTGTACTGCCGCAGCTCTGCCGCGCGGGAAAAGCCCAGCGACGTGCTGCCGAGCGTCAGATATTCCAGCGCCTGCGAGAAGACCTCGGAGCAGTCGATGGAGAACGTCTGGTTGCAGTTCACATAGCCGTCGACAAAGTGGCCGAACTCATGCGCGGCCGTCAGCAGGTCCGCCAGCGTCCCCTCGGGCGAGATATAGATGTAGGGCATCTCGTAGGACTCAAGGTACGTTGTGTACGAGCCGGGCATTTTATTCGCGGAGCTCGTGATGTCATAAAGCTCGTAGGCATCAAGGAAGCCCATGGCCGTCTGCACCTCGCCGCCGAGCGTGTCGGCCGCCTCATGCAGGTGCTGCATCGTCTCATCGGCGGAAAGGGCGGAAAGCTGCATCGGCTCGGCCGCCTCCGTGTAGACGGGGGCCAGCTCCGTGCGCACGCGCTCGACATAGCGCTCGGCCTGTGCCGGGGTGTAGTCGCGGTAATAGAGCGCGTCATAGGCATAGTCGGCGTAGCTGCCGTAGCCCAGCCGCCCGGCAAGCTCCCGGCGCGTCTGGATGAGCTTGATGTAAATTTCGCCCGCCTGCGCGCCGTAGGCGTCGTAATACGCACCGAGGACCTCGTAATAGAGGTCGGCCGTCACGGCGTTTTCCAGCAGCTCCGAGACGGAGCGCACTGCGCCGTTCCACTCGATCGCCGGGTCGTTCTGCAGGGCGACATACTGCGCCTGCAGCTCGGATTCCTGCTGCAGGAGGGCGACGGTCCGGGCGTCGGAATACACGCCGTCCGAGTCGTAGGACGCAAAGAAGTCCTCGCCGAAATACTGCTCCTCGAGCGCGCTGCGCAGGCTGCTTTTGGCCATGGTCGTGTAGCAGTCCTCCATGGCCTTTTCCACGCGCGTCGTCTGGTCCGTGCACCAGGTGTACTCCGCCTCGTAGTAGCTGTCGCTCAGGTCGCGGGTGTAGCGCAGGTAGGCAAGCTCGCCCATGGTGTTGAAGAGCACATAGTCGTCATAGGCCGCGTCGAACTGATTGATGATGTCGGCCGCAGCGGCCTTGCCGCCGGTCGCGGATGCGCCGATGGACTTGAGCGTGCTGCAAAGGCTGTCGACGTCCGGCCGGACGTATTCGATGTCCGGCTCGGCCGTGTATTTCACGCGGGGCTGATATGGACGCTGGAACTCGCGGTACGAGATCGCGCCGTCCGAATAATCCGGGCGGGTATATTCGCCGCGGAAGGCGGAATAGAGGTCAAACAGGGGGCTGCAGCCCGTCAGCAGCAGCGACAGGGCCAGCAGCAGAGCAAAGCAGCGCTTTTTCATGCGTCGCCTCCTTCCCGGATGCGGCGGGCAATGGCCAGCAGCTCCGGATGATTCACGGCGTTGCCCATGGCGACGGAGCCGCGCTGCGTCAGGGCCAGCGGGCTGCCGTCGAGCTGGGTGGCGATGCCGCCCGCCTCCGTGACGATCAGGCCTCCCGCGGCATAGTCCCACGGACACAGCTTGCACTCAAAAAACAGGTCCGCCCGGCCCGCGGCCACATAGCAGCAGTCCAGCGCGGCCGAGCCGCCGCGGCGGAAATCGAGGCAGTTCGGCAGGAGCGCTTCGACGAAGCGGAGCGTCTCGGGGATGGTCTCGCGGTAATAGATGGCGCTGCCGAACAGCACGAGGCTGTCGTGGACGGCGTGCTGCGTGACGTGCAGGCGCTGGCCGTTGAGCCACGCGCCCTTGCCGCGCTGGGCGGAGAACATCTCGTCGTAATAGGGATTGTAGACCACGGCGTGCGTCACGACGCCGTCGACCGCCAGTGCGACGGAGATGGAGCTGTGGTGCAGGCCGCGGATAAAGTTCATCGTGCCGTCGATGGGGTCGACGATGAACAGCTGGCGCCTGCCCGCAATGTCATGCGTCGCGTCCTCCTCCCCGAGGAAGCCCGCCTCCGGCAGCAGCGTCATCAGGCGGCTGCGCAGGAATTCCTGCACCATGGGGTCATACAGCGTGACGAGGTCGACATGCGAGGATTTTTCGCGGATGCCCATGGCGGCATCCTGCGCCGAACGGACCGTCGTGCCCGCCGAGCGGACGATGTCCTTCAAACGTTCCAGAAGATGGATGTCCATAGTTTTTTCGCTCCTGATCCAGATTCTAAGGCGGCAGCGCACCCTCGGCCTTCACCGAAGGCTCTCACAGCATTGTGCGTCGCAGCCCTGATTCCAATTTATTATAATTTATCATACCATATTTCCCGGGAAAAGGGAAGAATCGGGAAGAAAAGAGTTTGCGGTGCGATTTCGCCGCCCGGACATGCAGGGTTGTCAATGCCGACATTTGCATCCTCTCCAGTCACTTGCCAGCCCTCTGCCCCGAGGAAAACCGTTCTGAGATTGCGATATCGCTCATCATAATAAGGAAATAACACCGCGATCGGATCGCGGTGTTATTTTTATAAACCACTATTCCAGCAGCGAAAAGCCCAGGATCACGACGCCGAGAATGACGAGAATAACGCCCGTGGCGCGGTTGAGTGTTTTGGCGCTGGCACGGTTGGCGATGCGCGCAGCCAGCCGGGCAAAGCCGAACGTAAAGATGATGCACAGGAAAAACGGCAGCCACTGCGGCGCGCCGCCGATGGCGAAGTGCGAAACGGAGCCGGTCAGGGCCGTGAACGTCATGATGAACACGCTCGTGCCGACGGCGGTCTTGAGCTCATAGCCCATGACGCCCGTGAGCAGCAGGAGCATCATCATGCCGCCGCCCGCACCGATAAAGCCGCAGATAAAGCCGACGATCGCGCCGCAGACAATGGACTTGATGATACGCGTGCGCTTCGGGATCTGCTGCATGTCCTCCTTCGTGGTCATCACCGGGCGGACGATGAACTTGATGCCGAGCAGTAGTGTCATGATCACGGAGAAATTGCCCATTGCAACGGATGGCACGAGGCTCGAGACAAGGCTTCCGACAACGGTGAATGCCAGCACCGTGATCATCATGACGAGGCCGTTGCGGATGTCCAGATTCCTGTTGCGGCCGTAGGTATAGGCCGAGACGGCGCTTGCCAGCACATCGGATGCCAGTGCGATGCCGACGGCCGTGTACGGCTCGATATGCAGGAATGTGACGAGCATGGGTGTGATGACGGCAGCGGCACTCATTCCGGCAAAGCCCGTGCCGAGACCGGCCCCCGCACCTGCGAACAGGCAGACGACGATGGTCAGGAGGAGCTGCATCGAATCACCCCTTCCTCGTCATTTCGACCGTTCTGCGGTAGGCGGCCGTGACGGCGTTCTGCACGGTATAGGAAAATCCGCCCTGCTCGAGCGCCAGAACGCCTTCGATCGTCGTTCCTGCCGGGCTGCACACGCGCATTTTCAGCACGTCCGGCGCTTCCCCACCCTGCAGGAGCATCTCCGCCGCGCCGAGCATGGTCTGCGCCGCCAGACGGCAGGCGTCCGGGTACGACAGGCCCGCGCGCACGCCGCCGAGGGCCAGTGCGTCCGCAAACTGGAAGCAGAAGGCCGGCCCGCAGCCCGAGATGGCGCTTGCGGCGTCGATCTGCGCCTCCGGCAGGGGCAGCAGCAGCCCGGCCTGTGCCAGAACGGCGCGGAAGGCGTTCAGCTGCGCGTCCGTCACGTTCTGCGCGGCATAGAGGATCGTGCCCGCGCCGACGGCTGCGGGCGTGTTCGGCATGATGCGGATGAGCGGCAGTCCCCCGCCGAGCATGGCGTCCAGCTCCCGGAGCGTCACGGCCGTCGCCATGCTGACGACGACGGGTGCATTCCCCCTCCGCGCCTGCAGCACGGGAGCCAGCTCTCCTGCCAGACCCGGCAGGCCCTGCGGCTTCACGCCGAGAAACAGCAGCTCGGCCGTTTCCGCAGCCTCCGCGTTCGGGCAGACTGTCCCGCCCAGCTCCTTTGCCAGCGCCGCGGCCTTGGCCGGGGTTCGGTTGGCAAGCAGCAGCGTGTGGCCGCCCTTCGCTGCGGCCCGCGCCAGCGCGCCGCCCATATTTCCAGTCCCGATGAATCCGATTTTCATGCGCTTACCTCCTGATCTGACCGTTTCCGGTGATAACATACTGATAGGTCGTCAGCTCGTTCAGGCCGATCGGCCCGCGCGCGTGGAGCTTCTGCGTCGAGATGCCCATCTCGCAGCCGAGGCCGAATTCGCCGCCGTCCGTGAAGCGCGTCGAGGCGTTGACATAGACGGCCGCGCTGTCCACTCCCGCCGTGAAGCGGGCGGCGCTTTCCTCACTTTGCGTGACGATGGCCTCGCTGTGGTGCGTGGAATGCTGCGCGATGTGGCGGATGGCGCCCTCCACGTCGTCCACGATGCCGACGGCCAGCACATAGTCCAAAAATTCCGTGTCGAACTCCGGGTCCGGCGCGATGCCCAGGATGGCTGCGGCTTCTTCGTCGCAGCGCAGGCGGACGGGGTGCTTTGCCCCGGGGCCGCACAGGCGCTTTTGCAGCATGGGCAGGAACCTCGGAGCGGCTGCGCGGTGGACGAGCAGGACCTCGGCCGCATTGCAGACGGACGGGCGGCTCGTTTTTGCGTTTTCCATGATATCGAGCGCCATATCAAGATCGGCGCTCTCGTCGACATAGACATGGCAGATGCCCGTGCCGGTCTGGATGCACGGCACGGTCGCGTGCTCGACGCACGCGCGGATAAGGCCTGCCCCGCCGCGCGGGATGAGCAGGTCAACATAGCCCGTGGCCGTCATGAGAGCGGCGGCCCCTGCGTGTGACGTGTCCTCCACAAGGTTCACGAGATCCGGCGTCAGACCGGTCCGCTCCAGCCCGCGGCGCAGCGCTGCCGTGATGGCGGCGGAGGAGCGGTAGGCCTCGCGCCCGGAGCGCAGCACGCAGACGTTGCCGGACTTCAGCGCGAGCGCGGCGGCGTCCGACGTGACGTTCGGGCGGCTCTCATAGATGATGGCAATGACGCCCATCGGCACGCTGCGCTTGCAGATGCGAAGGCCGTCCGGGCGGACGAATTCGTCCAGCGTCCGGCCGACCGGGTCCGGCAGGGCAGCAACGGCCTCGATGCCGGCCGCCATGCCCTCGAGCCGTGCCTCGTTCAGCGCGAGGCGGTCGAGCATGACGTCCGAGACTTTGCCGCGCGAGGCCTCGAGATCGGCGGCGTTCTCCGCCAGAATGGCAGGGGCCTCTGCGCGCAGCTCCTGCGCCATGGCGGCAAGGGCGCGGTTTTTCGCCTCGGTGTCGCGCAGGGCCGGGCAGGCCGCCGCGGCCTTCGCGCGCTTCAGAATGACCTCTGTCGGGGTGAATTCCATTATGCCTCCGCCTCCCGTGCCAGAAATTTTGTGCCGACGGGCTTGCCGTCCATCAGATCGTAGAGCGCAGCGGGCTGCGCGCCGTTGGCAATGACCATGGGCACACCGGCCTCCGTAGCAATGTGCGCGGCATGGAGCTTCGTCTGCATGCCGCCCGTGCCGAATTTGCTGCCCGCGCCGCAGGCCAGCCGCTCGATCTCCGGCGTGAGCCTCTCGACGACGGGGATGAGCTTCGCTGCGGGATCGCTGTGCGGGTCGGCCGTGAACAGACCGTCGATGTCCGAAAACAGGATGAGGAGGTCTGCCCGGATCGTCCGGGCGACGATGGCGGCCAGCGTGTCGTTGTCGCCAATGCCCAGCTCCTGCGTGGCGACGGTGTCGTTTTCGTTGATGATCGGCAGCGTGCGCAGCTGCAGCAGCCGCGCAAGCGTGTTGTGGAAGTTTTTCGCGCGCTCCGGCGTCTCGATGTCGTCCGCCGTGATGAGCAGCTGCGCCACGACGTGGTGGTACTGCGAGTAGAGCTTATCATAAATGTACATCAGCTCGCACTGGCCGACGGCCGCAGCCGCCTGCTTGCCGGGAATATCCTTCGGCCGCTCGGCCAGCGACAGCTTGCCGACACCCATGGCGACGGCACCGGACGATACCAGCACCAGCTCATGTCCTGCATTTTTAAGATCGCTGCAGACCTTGCACAGCTCCTCCACGCGGCGAATGTTCAGATTCCCCGTCGGGTGCGTGAGCGTGGACGTCCCCAGCTTGAGTACAATTCGCATGGTTCAAGGCTCCTAACTTTTTTGCTTTAGCTTGTTAACACCTGCGTATCATAGCACGCTGAGGCCGGAATTGCAAGCGCTGCCGGATTTTTTGATGAGCAGCCGCAAAAGACCGCTTCACAGCCTCTGTGTTTCACGTGAAACACAGATCACCGCATGAAACCATACTATTATAAATAGTACACTTGCAGAACCCGGCAGCATTGTGGGAAAGCAATCGGCGAAATCGCAGCTGCCTGCCCGAGATTGCACCCCAAGGGCACTTCCTCGCGCTTCGCGCTCAGGGCGCCGCGTCGGCCTGCGGCCTCCACGCAAAGACAAGCCTGCCACCCTGCATCTCCACTCTCCACCCCACTACGTTTCACACTTTTCACCACATTCCTCTTTCCAAATGTTTCACGTGAAACAGGAATTTTTTACAGAACGCTCCTGCACGGTTGCAATCTTCCCCTGCATGTGCTAGAATAGCACCGTATCGACAACCAAAGGAGGTGGCAGCTTGGCGCAGATCATCGCGATCGTCAATCAGAAGGGCGGCGTGGGAAAAACGACCACTGCCGTAAACCTGACGGCGGCGCTGGCCGCGACCGGCGCGCGGGTGCTGCTGTGTGACTTCGATCCGCAGGCCAACGCGACCTCCGGCCTCGGCGTGGACAAGCGCAAGGCCCCCTACGCATCCTACGACCTCATTCTCGACGGCGTCAGCGCCGAGAAGGCCGTCATCCACACGGACTACGGCGACGTCATCCCGTCCGGCGCGGAGCTGGCCGGTGCGACCGTCGAGCTCATCGGCGTGGACAAGCGCGAATACCAGCTGAAAAACGCGCTCGAGCCGCTGCGCGCGGCCTATGACTACATCTTCATCGACTGCCCGCCCTCGCTGGAGCTGCTGACGCTCAACGCCCTCTGCGCGGCGGACAGCGTGCTCATCCCAGTACAGTGCGAGTATTATGCCCTCGAGGGCCTGTCCGATCTGATGGGCACGCTCCGGGCAATCAAGCGGCGGCTGAACCCGAAAATTTCCGTATTCGGCGTGCTGCTGACCATGTACGACGGGAGAACAAACTTCTCCAACCAGGTGGCGCAGGAGGTGCGGCGGCACTTCCCCGGCAAGGTCTATGCCAACGCCATTCCCCGCAATGTCCGTCTCGCCGAGGCCCCGAGCCACGGCCTGCCGGTCATTGCCTATGACCGAAGCTCCCGCGGCGCGGCAGCCTATCTTGCCGTCGCCGAGGAAATTCGCAGAAAGGACGGAAGCTTATGAGTGCAAAGCAGCGTGGGCTGGGCCGCGGGCTCGGCGCGCTGATCGGCGATTTTCAGGAAGAACCCGAGAGCGGCGCGGTGACGAAGCTGCCCCTGCAGAAGGTGGAGCCGAATCCGGATCAGCCCCGCCGCACGTTTGACGAGGAGGAGCTGCAGGCTCTGGCGGATTCCATCGCCGCCCACGGCGTCCTGCAGCCGCTGGCCGTCCGCGCAAGCGGCGGCGGCTTTTATCAGATCATCGCGGGCGAGCGGCGCTGGCGCGCAGCCCGGATGGCGGGCCTGAGCGAAGTGCCCGTCGTTGTGCTCGAGGCCGACGACCGTACCGTTATGGAGCTGGCCCTTGTGGAGAACCTGCAGCGGCAGGACCTCAACCCCATGGAGGAGGCCGAGGGCTATCAGCGCCTGATGAAGGAATACGGCCTGACGCAGGAGGAGGCTGCCGCGCGCGTCGGCAAGTCTCGCCCGGCCGTGGCCAACGCCCTGCGCCTGCTGCTCCTGCCGGAGGAGGTCCGTTCCCTCGTGGAGGACGGCACGATCTCGGCCGGGCACGCCCGCGCGATCCTGTCGCTCCCGGCGGCCCGCCTGCAGAAGGCGGCCGCGCAGAAGATCGTCGCCCTGCGCCTGTCCGTGCGGCAGGCCGAGGCCATGTGCAAGCGGATGCTGCAGGAGGAGGAAAAGCCGGAGCCGAAGCCCGCTCCCCTGACGGTCGACTATGTCGCCGAGTGCGAAAAATCCCTCACGCGCCGCCTCGACCGCAAGGTCCGCATCGTCAACGGAAAGCGCAAGGGACGCTTTGAACTGGAATTTTATGGGCAGGAGGACCTGCAGCGCCTGTATGACGCCCTCCTCGCTCTCGGAAAAACGGAGGAAAAGCCCGAATGCCTGAACTGAAGCAGCCGCAGGAAGCGGCAGAAACAACAACGGAGCAGCCGCTGACCACAAAGAAAAAGCGCGCCATGCTCGAATACATGGCCATCATGTTTGCGGCGGCCTTCCTGCTCGTGGCGATCTCCCTGCTCATCAAGGTCATTGACATGAAGGGCGAGATGGAGGCGGCCAACACGGGCGCGCGCGAGAACATCGCGCTGCTGCAGAAGGATCTGGACGCCGCCCGCGCCGAGTCCGCAGAGCTGCAGACCAAGCTCGACGAGGCCAACACCGCGTCCTCCGAGGCAGCGGACAAGCTCTCGGACGCCGAGACCCGCCTGAGCGAGGCCGAAAAGGCCCGCGAGACGCTCGAGAAAACGCTCGAGAGCGCGCAGAAGGAAAACGACACGCTCTCCCGCCGCGCGCAGGCCAATGAGCTGCTCGTCTCGGCGCAGGCCGCGCTGGAGCAGGGCGATTATGCCGCCCTCCGCAGCCATCTCGAGGCGCTCGGGGCCTATGCCGACGCCCTGAAGGACGACGGCGCCGCGCTCTATGAGACCCTGCGATCCTATATCGACTGATTTAGAAAAGCTTTGATTAAAAACTTAGGGAAGCTCTGATTCAATCAGCAAGAGCGGATGGCGAGAGATTTTTTGGCAAGGCGAGGTATGGAAAGTGCAGTTGTACTTTGTGTACTACAAACTTTCCAAACCGATGGATTGACGAAAAAGATCCGGCATCCGCCGCAGATGATTGATTCAGAGCTTCCGTAGAACTGATTTATTGAGGTGACTGAATAATGCTGGATATCAAACGAATCAAGGACGATCCCGAGGCGGTCAAGGCCGGTCTGCGGGCCAAGGAGGTCGACTGCGACGCTGCCGTCGACCGCATTCTGGAGCTGGACGCTCAGCGCCGCGCCCTCATTCTCTCAACGGAGACGGATAAGGCCGAGCAGAACCGCGTCTCCAAGGAGATCCCGAAGCGCAAGAAGGCGGGCGAGGACGTCGTGCCGATCTTCGCGCGCATGGCCGAGCTGAAGGCCCAGATCGCCCAGAACGACCAGAAGCTGACGGACGTCGAGGCGGAGTACCGCACGCTGATGCTGTCCCTGCCGAACCTGCCGGACCCCGATCTCAAGCCGGGCGGCAAGGAGAACAATGAGCCGCTGCGCTACTACGGCGAGCCGCACCACTTCGACTTCGAGCCGAAGCACCATGTGGACCTGTGCACGGATCTCGGCCTCATCGACTATGAGCGCGGCACGCGTCTGGCGGGCTCCGGCTTCTGGATCTACCGCGGCATGGGCGCGCGCCTCGAGTGGGCCCTGCTCAACTACTTCATCGACGAGCACCTGAAGGACGGCTACGAGATGGTCGGCCTGCCCCTGATGCTCGAGTACCAGTGCGGCGAGACCGCGGGACAGTTCCCGAAGTTCGCCGACGAGGTCTATAAGATCGAGAATCCGACGGACGACCGCATGCACTTCATGCTCCCGACGGCCGAGACGGCCCTTGCCTCCCTGCACCGCGGCGAGATTCTCGCCGAAAGCGACCTGCCGCACAAGCTGTTCGCCTACACGCCGTGCTTCCGCCGCGAGGCAGGCTCCCACCGCGCCGACGAGCGCGGGATGGTCCGCGGCCACCAGTTCAACAAGATCGAGATGTTCCAGTACACCCTGCCCGAGAAGTCCGACGAGGCCTTCGAGGAGTTGGTCGGCAAGGCCGAGCGCCTGGTCAAGGGCCTGGGCTTCCACTTCCGCACCGTCAAGCTCGCCGCGGGCGACTGCTCGGCCTCCATGGCGCGGACGTATGACATTGAAATTCAGATCCCGTCCATGAACGGCTACAAGGAGGTCTCCTCCGTTTCGAACGCGCGCGACTATCAGGCGCGCCGCGGCAACATCCGCTTCCGCCGCGAGGCCACGGGCAAGACGGAATTCGTCCACACCCTCAACGGCTCCGGTCTGGCCACGTCCCGCATCTTCCCCGCCATGGTCGAGCAGAACCAGCGTGCCGACGGCTCCGTCGTTGTGCCGGAGGTCCTGCGCAAGTACCTCGGCGGTCTGGAAGTACTCGAAAAGAAGAACTTCTGAGAAGGAGAGAGGATACTATGGGGAAGAAAAAGAGCAGATTTCTGAAGGAATTTAAGGAATTCGCCATGAAGGGCAATATGCTCGACCTTGCAGTCGGCGTCATCGTCGGCGGTGCATTCAAGACGGTCGTCGATGCCCTGACGAACAGCGTCATCATGCCGGTCGTGTCCATGTTCCTCGGCGGCCTCAGCTTTGAGGAGTGGAAGATCCGTCTGCCGCAGTTCTTCGGCGAAAAGCTGGACGAAAACGGAGAGGTCATCGTAAACTACCTGCGTTTCGGCGACTTCCTGTCCGCGTTCATCAACTTCGTCATCATGGCTTTTGTCGTGTTCCTGATCGTCAAGACCGTCAATCGCCTGCGTGAGGCCGGGGAAAAGCACCGCAAGAAGGAGGCAGAGGCCCCTGCCGCGCCTCCCGAGCCGACGAAGGAGGAGCAGCTGCTCACGGAGATCCGCGACCTGCTCAAAAAGTGAGCCGAAGGGAGCGCCCGATATGAAGCGAATCTGCATCCTCTGCCTGC
>NZ_DBFZUT010000030.1:0-44670 GCF_048519415.1 Faecousia sp.
ATAATACAAAATTCTATTTTGCAATTCTGGAATCAGCTTGGCGAAAAAGCCCAAAGGGACTTTTTTGACAAGCTGAAGAATTACAGGAGGGACGAAACCATGAAAATCGGTATGCTGACATCCGGCGGCGACTGTCAGGGCCTGAATGCAGCCCTGCGAGGCGTGGCAAAGGCGCTGTATCAGGAATTCGGGACCGCCGTGACCATCTATGGCATCCGCGACGGCTACCGCGGCCTCATCGAGGGCGACTATCACCCCATGGAGCCGCAGGATTTTTCCGATATCCTCACGCGCGGCGGCACGATCCTCGGCACGTCGCGCCAGCCGTTCAAGACCATGCAGCAGGCAGAAGAGAACGAGGCGACAAAGCTCGAGAAAATGCTCGATACCTGCCGCCGTGCCCGCTTTGACTGCCTGGTCATCCTTGGCGGCAACGGCACGCACAAGACGGCAAACCTGCTTTCGGAGCACGGCATTCCCGTTGTGACGCTGCCGAAGACCATCGACAATGACCTGTGGGGCACGCAGGTGACGTTCGGCTTCCAGTCGGCCATGAACATCGCCGTGGAGGTCATCGATTCCATCCATTCCACGGCGTTCTCGCACAGCCGCGTGTTTATCGTGGAGATCATGGGACATAAGGCAGGCTGGCTGACACTGCATGCGGGCATTGCCTCCGGCGCGGACGTCATCGTTATCCCGGAGATCCCCTATGACGCGCGGGCCATTGCGGCTGCCATCCAGCAGCGCGCCCGCGAGGGCAAGCGCTTCTCCATCGTCGCGGTGGCGGAGGGCGCCATCAGCCGCGAGGAGGCTGCCATGAGCAAGAAGGACTTCAAGGCCGCCCGGGCGGCCATGCCGTATCCGTCCATTTCCTACCGCCTGGCGGATGAGCTGCAGAAGATCACAAGTCAGGAAATCCGCGTGACGATCCCCGGCCACTTCCAGCGCGGCGGCGCGCCCTGTGCGGCAGACCGCCTGCTGTGCACGCGCCTCGGCGTGGCGGCGGCGGAGCTCATCCGCGAGGGAAAGTTCGGCAACATGGTTGCCGTGCAGAACGACCGCATCGTGCCGGTGCCGCTCAAGGAAGTTGCCGGACGGCTCAAGACCGTCCCGGTGGACGGCGAGCTCGTCCATGCGGCGCGGGAGCTTGGCCTCTGTATGGGAGATTAAAGAAATGGGTCAGCGGCAAAAAACGCCGCTGACCCATTTATTAATTATCTCGTGCCCGGAGCGTGCGCAGCAGGGCGGCGCAGCCCTCGTTGATCTCGGCCTCGGCCTTGCGGAAGTCACGCGTGTACCACGGATCGGCGATCTCATGCGGATGATCCGTGTAGTCCAGCAGCAGATGGACCTTATTTTCGGGGTCACCGCCGAAGATGCGCAGCATATCGCGGCGGTTGCGTGCGTCCATGCCGATGAAATAGTCGTAGTTCGGGTAATCCTCGCGGCGGAGCTGCACGGAGTATTTCCCCTTGCAGGAGATACCGCGGGCCTCAAGCAGGGCGCGGACGGGCGGATAGACGGGATTGCCGACCTCGTCGCCGGTGTTGGCGGCGGACGAGATGACCCAGTCAAGCCCCTCCTTGCGCACGAGCTGCTTCATGACCAGCTCGGCCATGGGGCTGCGGCAGATATTTCCGGTGCAGACGAACATGATTCGAATCATTGGCTTGCGGATCCTTTCTCAGACGGCTCCATCGGCACGACGTCGACCACGGTCAGCCGGCCCTCGGAGACGGTAAAATGAATGTCAAAGCCCGCGAAGCCCATGCCGTAGCGGCGCGCGGGATCGTCCTGATAGGACGGCCGGGGATCGTGCGACAGCACGCCGAGCAGGGCGCTGCGGTGCGCCTCGGGGATGTGTGCGAGCAGCTCCGGCGGGAAATCGACGTCCAGCAGCAGGTCGGGCGCAAGGGCCGTGAAGCCCGCGCGGGCGTCGGGAAAGCAGTCGGAATAGGGAAGATAGGGCTTGATATCGAACACGGGCGTGCCGTCCATGAGGTCAGCCCCTGACAGGCACAGAACAGGCCCGAGCTTTGCATCCTGCCGGACGCCGGTCAGGACGACGCAGGACATGCCGAGCGGGTTCGGCCGGAACGGCGAGCGCGTGGCGAACACGCCGAGGCGCGTATTGCCGCCAAGGCGCGGCGGGCGGACCGTTGGCGACCACGAGGCGCGGCGGTTGGCGGAAAACTCCCAGATGAGCCACAGGCGGTCAAAGCCCTCGATGCCGCGCAGGGCGTCCGGATTGCGGAATTCCGGCGTGAAGATCAGCTCCGAGCGCAGCTCCGGCACGACGCCGCTCTGGCGCGGGATGCCGAATTTCCCGGGGAATTCGCTGTGCACATGCGCAATGGGACGGAGAACACAGGTCTCTTCCATACTTGCCCCCTTACAGCTGCGAGAACACGTCGCCGAGCGAGGCGTGCAGCACAAGCCCGGCCATGTCGTCATAGGGCGTCTCGTCGCGGTTGATGAGGGCGAGACGGTCACCGCGGTAGTAGCCGAGCAGGCCTGCGGCCGGATAGACGGTGAGGCTCGTTCCGCCGACGATCAGCACATCGGCCTGCCGGATGGCGGAAATGGCTCCGGCCAGCGTCTTTTCGTCGAGCGCTTCCTCATAGAGCACGACGTCGGGCTTCACAATGCCGCCGCAGGTGCAGCGGGGGATGCCCTTTGCGTCGCGGATGAATTCGCCGGGATAGAATTTGCCGCACTTCATGCAGTAATTGCGCAGAACGCTGCCGTGCAGCTCATAGACGCGCTTGCTCCCGGCCTTCTGGTGCAGGCCGTCGATGTTCTGCGTGACGACGGCGGCCAGATGTCCCTCCTGCTCCAGCCGGGCGAGCACGCGGTGCGTGACGTTCGGCTCAAAGCCGAGCGGGAGCATTTTTTCGCGATAGAACCGGTAAAAATACTCCGGATTTTTCAGAAAGAAGCTGTGGCTGATGATCGTCTCGGGCGGGTAGTCGAATTTCTGGTGGTACAGGCCGTCTACGCTGCGGAAATCGGGAATGCCGCTTTCCGTGCTGACGCCTGCGCCGCCGAAAAACACCATGCGCTTACTCTCTGCGATCCAGCTGCGCAGCTGCTCGATCTTCGTCTTCATCTGCGATCTCCCTCAGAATTTTTTTGTCCTCCTTGCTGTCGAGCCGCAGGGCGGCATACAGGTCGGGACGGCGCTCCCGCGTGCGGAGGATGGACTGCTTCCTGCGCCAGCGCGCGACCTTGGCGTGGTCGCCGGAGAGCAGGATATCCGGCACGCGCAGGCCGTGCCACTCGGCGGGGCGGCTGTATTGGGGATATTCCAATGTGCCCGCCCAGTGGCTCTCGTCCTCAAAGCAGGCCGCATCGGACAACACGCCCGGCACAAGGCGGCAGACGGCGTCCGTAATGGCCATGGCCGGGATCTCACCGCCGGTGACGACGAAATCGCCGATGGAAAGCTCCTCGTCGACGCACTCGTCGATGAAGCGCTGGTCGATGCCTTCGTAATGCCCGCAGACAAAAACAAGATTGTCCATTTTTGCCAGACGGCGGGCGTCGCTCTGGTCAAACACATGCCCGGCGGGGGAGAGGTAGATCGTGTGGACGGGCGCACCTGCCTCATCGCAGACATGGCACCAGCAGCGGTAGAGCGGATCTGCCTGCAGCACGGCACCATGGCCGCCGCCGTAGGGGTAGTCGTCCACCTGATTCTGCCGGTTCGCAGTGTAATCCCGGATCTGGTGCGTTTCGATGCGGAGAATGCCGCGCTCCTGCGCGCGGCCGAGGATAGACTCGCTCAGCACGTCGCCGACGGTGTCCGGGAAGAGCGTCATGATATCAATTCTCATCGATTGCCATTCCTTCGATCAGGTGCAGGCGCACATAGCCCTCGTCAACGCGAATTTCGCGGACGAATTCCCTGACGGCCGGGACCATGTAGCGCTTCTCACCCGCGATGACATAGACATCGCTCGACGGCATGGTCAGCACGTCCTCAATGCGGCCAAGTTCTGCGCCGTCCTCGTCCAGCGCGCGGCATCCAATGAGATCGGCAATGAAAACGCTGCCCTCCGGCAGCTTTGCCTCGTCCCGGTCGATGCAGACGCGCTTGCCGCGCAGAGCCATGCCCTGCTCCGGCGTGTCGATGCCCTCAAGGCTTGCCAGCACGCACGTCTTGTGCACACGGGCGGAGCGGACGGCATAGGGGCGGCCGTCCAGATAGAACGTATCAAATTGCAGCAGGAATTCGGGGCCGTCCGCCCACGGCAGGATCTTGACCTCTCCCTGCACGCCGTGGGTGCTGACGATCTCGCCCGCCTCCAGATATTTTTTCTGCATGCTGTCCTCCTGCTCAGAGCTTGTCATAGGTCTTTTCCAGAAAACGCTCGGCCTTGACGATCACGCGCTCGTGCTGTGCATGGCCGATCTCGCCTGCCTCGTCGTAGGCCGTGACGGTGAACGTGATCTTTTTGCCGTCGACCGCCGTGACGACGGATTCTGCGCGGACTTCCATGCCGACGGGCGTGGCGGCTGTGTGGAAAAGCTGCAGGGAAACGCCGACGGACGTCTCGCCCTCTGCCAGATACGGCGCGATGCTCTCGCAGGCGGCGCCCTCCATCAGGGCGGCCATGCAAGGCGTTGCATAGACGAGCAGATCGCCGGAGCCGACGGACTTTGCAGTGTCCTCCTGCTCGACGAGCGTCTCGCTGTGGCCCTGCAGTCCAATTTCAATTGCCATAGTCATAATCCTCCAAATGGACCTGAGGCAGCACCGCATCCTTGCACCTTCGGCCTTCGCCGGATATTTTTTACCGAATGCTCTTGCGGAATTGTGCGGTGCCAGCCTGATTTCTCACGTATTATAGTACCAAATTTGCAGGGTCAGGTCAATGCAAAACAAAAATAAAGATTGCCATTTTGGCGATTCCGGGCTATAATCTGGGTAATAACATATGCATGAGAGGTGCAGTATGAAAACGAATGAAAAACTCAATCTGACCATGCTCTGCGATTTTTACGAGCTGACCATGGGCAACGGCTACTTTGTGGACGGGAAGGCGGACCAGATCTGCTATTTTGACGTCTTCTTCCGCAATGTTCCGGACGGCGGCGGCTTTGCCATTGCGGCAGGTCTGGAGCAGGTGGTCGAGTATATCCGCGATCTGCATTTTTCTGAGGACGACCTCGCCTATCTCCGCGGCCGCGGCATCTTTGACGAGGGCTTCCTGCACTATCTGGAGAATTTCCACTTCACGGGCGATATCTACGCCGTGCCGGAGGGCACGCCGGTCTTCCCGCGCGAGCCGATCCTGACGGTCCGCGCCCCGGCCATCGAGGCGCAGCTCGTTGAAACGTATATTTTGCTTGCGCTGAACCACCAGAGCCTCATTGCCACAAAGGCCAACCGCGTCGTCCGCGCGGCGGAGGGCCGCCGCGTGCTGGAATTCGGCTCCCGCCGGGCGCAGGGCGCGCAGGCTGCCATCCTCGGCGCGCGCGCTGCCTACATCGGCGGCTGCGACGGAACGGCCTGCACGATCTCCGATCAGCTCTACGGCGTATTCGCGGGCGGCACGATGGCCCATTCGTGGGTGCAGATGTTCGACAGCGAATATGAGGCCTTCAAGCGCTACTGCGAGCTGTACCCGACGAATGCCGTTCTGCTCGTCGACACCTACAACACGCTCAAGAGCGGTGTGCCGAACGCCATCCGCGCGTTCAACGAGGTGCTGCGTCCGCTCGGCATCCGCAAGTGCGGCATCCGCCTCGACTCTGGCGACATGACGTACCTGACGAAGAAGGCCCGCAAAATGCTCGATGAGGCCGGCTGGCCGGAGTGCGAGATTTCCGTGTCGAATTCGCTGGACGAATACCTCATTCAGGACCTGCTGCGGCAGGGCGCACAGATCGACATGTTCGGCGTCGGTGAGCGCCTCATCACGGCCAAGAGCGAGCCGGTGTTCGGCGGCGTATATAAGCTCGTGGCTGTCGAGCGCCCGGACGGGACGATTGAGCCGAAGATCAAGATCTCCGAGAACGTCGGCAAGATCACGAATCCGCATTTCAAAAAGCTCTACCGTTTCTACGGCGCGGACACGGGCAAGGCCATTGCGGACTATCTCTGCCTGCACGACGAGACCGTGAACGACGGCGAGGATCTGGAAATTTTCGACCCGGAGGCGACTTGGAAGCGCAAAAAGGTCTATAACTTCCATGCCCGCGAGCTGCAGGTCCCCGTGTTCCGGAACGGCGAGCTCGTCTTCCAGCTTCCGACACTCGACGAAATTCGCTCCTACTGCCGCGAGCAGGTCGACACGCTCTGGGACGAGGTCAAGCGATTTGATAACCCGCATACCTACTATGTGGACCTCTCTCAGAAGCTCTGGGAGATCAAATACCGTCTGCTGAAGGACAACGCCTGCGGAGAGCACCATGCGTAAGCGCGGCGCGGCGGCTCGGATGGCCCTGTGCGGTGTGCTTGCCGCACTGGCGGTTGCGCTGATGTTCCTCGGCGGAACGGTGCCGTTTGCCTCCATCGCCTGCCCGGTGCTGGCTTCGCTCGTGCTCATCCCGGTCTACTGCGAGTGCGGCTGGAAATGGGGCCTGCTGTGGTACGCCGCCGTGGCCGCTCTGGCCGCGCTGCTGGCGCCGGAGAAGGAAGCGGCCGTGCTGTTCGTGTTCTTCGGCTACTATCCCATGCTGCGAAAGCTCATCGGCAGGCTGCGCGTGCGCGCGGCTGCGTGGGTGGTCAAGCTCGTGTATGTCAATGCGGCGGTCTTTGCGGCCTATGGCCTGATGCTCTATGTCTTCCATCTGACAGCTGTCATGGAGGACTTTGAGGGCATGGGAAAGGCCATGCTGGCCGTGCTCCTTGTGCTGGCAAACGTGACGTTCGTGATCTATGACGTGCTTATCGCGCGGCTGGAGATCTATTATCACGTCCGCCTGCGCCCGAAGCTGCATCTGTGAATAAACGTGTAAAAATGGGAGACTGTGCGGCTGCACAGTCTCCCTCGATTTTTTTCAGCCGACCAGCAGCGTGACGGCGATGCCCGCCAGCACACTGAAGCCATAGAGAATGGCAACGACGGCGGCGTTTTCCTTCCAGTTCCGGTTCGTGCGCAGCAGCACGAGCAGGCCGATCCCGGCATTGGACAGCAGACCGGCGAACAGGCCGCCAAGGCCGAGCACGCCGCTCAGGTAGGACTCCGTCACGACGACGGAAACGGAGCAGTTCGGGATGAGGCCGAACAGGGCGAGGATGAGCTCTCCAAGGACGGGGCGGTTCAGCACCGTGCCGGACAGGCGCTCCACGCCGATATAATGGAACAGCAGATTCAGCGCGAAGTTCACCGCGATGAGCATGGCGGCGATCTTCAGCGTGTGGCGCAGGGCGGCGAGGAACACGCTGCCCTCTTCTTCGTCGCAGTCGCAGTGCTCGCGTTCGCAGAAGCTGTGGATGCTCTTCTGCGCGCGGAACCAACGGCCGAACAGCAGATCCGCCAGATAGCCGAGCAGGATGCCGAGCGCGGCCTTCGAGAGCGTGATGAGAACGATGGTCTTCCACGAGATGCCGCTGCTCTCCGTCAGCGAGGAGAGGAAGATGGGCAGCATCTCGTCCGATGTGGCAAAGAACACGGCCAGCATGGTGCCGACGGTGATGGAGCCGGTGGAAAACAGCGTGGCGGCCGCTCCGGAGATGCCGCACTGCGGCACAATGCCGAGCAGGCCGCCCAGCGCGGGACCGGCCCGGCGGGAATAGCGGCGCAGCAGGCCCTCGTTCAGGCGGCTGCTGCGCTCGAGCAGCTCCATGAGGAGATAGGCGAGGAATAAAATGGGGATGCTCAGCAGGCCGTCCTTCAGGCCGTCCAGCAGGGCGGAGAGAACGGCGCTCCAGCCGGTCATATCGGCGGAGGCGGCCCCGTGCAGAAACAGTGGCGTCAAGTTCGTGGCTCCTTTGTGTGGAAAATCGGCTACCATTATACCGGAACGGCCGAAAAAAAGCAATCGATTTTGCAAAAATCCCCGGACGCATTTGCATCCGGGGAAGAAGAACTTGCTTCGCTTACAGCGCGCAGTAGGCAGCGGCGGTCTTCGCGGCCAGACGGGCGTTGTTGTAGACGAGCTGGATGTTGGAGGCGAGGCTGTTGCCGCCGGTCAGGTCCTTGACCTTCGCGAGCAGGAACGGTGTCGTGGCCTTGCCATGGATACCGGCGGCCTTGGCTTCCTCGATGGCCTCGTCGATGGCCTTGTTGATGACGTCCGGATCCATGGAGTACTCCTCGGGGATCGGGTTCGTCACGAGCATGCCGCCGCGCAGGCCCAGCTCATGCTGCGTCTTGAAGGCCTTGGCCAGATCTTCCGGGGTGTCGATCTCATAGTCGACGGAGAAGCCGGACTTGCGGGTGTAGAAGGCGGGCAGCTCCTTCGTGCCATAGCCGATGACGGGCACGCCGTGGGTCTCGAGGTACTCGAGCGTCAGGCCGAGGTCCAGAATGGACTTTGCACCGGCGCAGACGACCATAACGGGCGTGGAGGCCAGCTCTTCAAGGTCGGCAGAGATGTCCATGGTCGTCTCGGCACCGCGATGCACGCCGCCGATGCCGCCGGTGGCGAACACCTTGATGCCGGCCATATGAGCGATGATCATCGTGGTGGTGACGGTCGTTGCGCCGTCTTCGCCGCGGGCGCACAGAACAGCCAGATCGCGGCGGGAGGCCTTGGCGATGGCGGTGCCCTTCTTGCCGAAGTACTCGATCTCCTCTGCGGTCAGACCGGCCTTCAGGCGGCCGCCGATGATGGCGATGGTAGCGGGGACGGCGCCGTTCTCGCGGATGATGCGCTCGACCTCCAGAGCGGTCTGCACATTCTGCGGATAGGGCATGCCGTGGGAGATGATGGTGGATTCCAGAGCGACGACGGGCTTACCGGCGGCAATGGCCTCGGCGACCTCGGGCTTTACGTCAAGAAACTTGTTGAGCTGCATGATAAAGATCCTCCTGTATCAAGAATTGAAAACTTACAAATTTATTCTGCGGCCATGCGGCTGCGGACTGCGTCGGCAGACATGGCAGGGTTGATGGTTTCTTCGCCCTCGATGGCGATAGCGGCGGCTGCCGCGGCGGCGCGCGCCGTTTCGGCCAGCGCCGTGCCCTCGAGATAGGCCCAGGCCAGCGCGGCCATGAAGGCATCGCCGGCACCGGTGGCGTTGCGCATCTGCGCGGGGATGCAGGGCTGCATCAGCATTTCCTTCTGGTCGGCGGCGAACACGCCCTGCGTGCCAAGGGAGATGAACACGCGGTGCAGACCGGTCTCGAGCAGTCTGGAAGCCGCAAGACGCAGACTGGCGTCGTCCGTGATCTGCACGCCGGAGAGAAGTTCGGCTTCGATGCGGTTCGGCTTAAGCGTGTGGACCCTGCCGAGCACGGGCTGAACCTTGCGCGCCTTCGCCGTGGAGACGGGATCGACGAATACAGGGGGGGTACAGTGCGTGACAAGGTACTGCAGGGACTCTGCCGGAATGTTCGTATCGGCGACGATGACCTGCGCGTTGTTCAGCAGGGACAGGTTGGACGCGAGATAGGCGGGGGTGATGCGCTCGCAGATATCCATGTCGGAAAGGCCGAGCGCCATATCGCCGTCGACGTCGTTCAGGAAAAGGTAGGTGGACGTCGTGCCGCCGGGCACCTGCAGCGCGTGGCTGATGTCGATGCCGAGCTCGCCGCAGGAGGCCGCAACGCGCTGTGCATGCAGGTCGTCGCCGAAGGCGGTCAGCAGGCGGACATCCACGCCGAGCAGGCTCATGTTGTGGGCAATATTTCGTCCGACGCCGCCGAGACTGATGCGCACGCGGCCGGGGTTGGAATCCCGCGCGACGAGCGGCGCATAGGACTGGCCGCCGATATCGACGTTCACGCCGCCGACGACGGCGGCATAGGTGCCGGAGCGGAGCACATAGCCCTTCCCGGCGATGTAGCCCTTTTTCATCAGGTTGGAGATATGGACTGCGACAGAGGAGCGGGTGATGCCCGCGCGTTCCGCAAGGGCTTCCTGCGAGATCATGGGGTCGGCCTCGATCCACTGCAGGATCTGGCGTTCACGCTGTGTCATGGGCGCGCCTCCTAAGCGAAGTTTTATTTTCTAATCTATTGCTTAGTATAACACGGATTTTCGGAATGTCAAGCCGCCGTGAAAAATATTTTGGGGCTGTCTCACCGGGAGACAGCCCCAAGGTTTTATTTCGGAATGCGGCCCTCGCGGAAGCGGTCGATCATCTCGCCGGTCAGGCTGATGCGGGAGTAGTCCGCAGGGACGTCCTCCGGCGTATGCCACTCGGCCAGCGCAAGCTCGCCGTCACGCAGGACGGGCGTCGGGTCGCCGTCGACGTCGCAGAAGAAGCCGAGCAGCAGGCTGTCCGTCAGGACCCACGGCTGCGATTTGTAGAACCGCAGATTTTTGACGCGCAGGCCGACCTCCTCCATGACCTCGCGGCGGACGGTGTCCTCGAACGATTCGCCGATCTCGCAGAAGCCTGCGATCAGGGCGTAGCGGCGGATGAGGGGGCGGTTGGCGTATTTTGTCATGAGCAGGCGGCCGTGATCCAGCACGGCGACGATGACGGCGGGGTTGATGCGCGGGTAGACGTTCTTATGGCAGACCGGGCAGGTCATGGCGCGTTCGGCCGGGTTTTCCGTCATGAGTGCGCCGCAGCGGCCGCAGAAGCGGTTTGCGGCATACCAGCGCTGCAGACTCTCACCGGTGGCGCAGGCGAAGGCCGTTTCGCGCGGCTCGGCGTCGCGGTAGGTGACGGAGGGGACATAGCGCCAGCCCTCCGGCGCTTCGACCGGCTCCCGCGCCAGAAATACGGCACGGTCGTCGAGGCGAAAGGCAAAATGTACGGCGATGTCCGGAAAATCAGCGCGCACCGGCAGACGCAGGGCATCCGCAGCGCTCAGCACGCCCTGTGGGCCGTAGATGAGCAGCAGGTCCGCGGGCTGCGGCTCTGCCGGTGTGAATTCAACGTGATATGTATGAGGCGCGATATCCTGCAGCATGGTCACAGGACCTCCTTCCATGAGATCGGAAATTCGGACGGTTCGCCCGGCGGGCACAGGAACTTTTCCAGCCAGGTCACATCGTACCACCGGCCGAATTTATAGCCGACCTGCCGGAAATGGGCGGCATCGCGGTAGCCGATGGAGCGGTGGAAAGCGAGGGACAGCTCGTTTGCGGATGTGACGACGGCGAAGACCTTCCGGCAGCCCTGCCTGCACAGCAGCTCCTCCACGCGGGCATAGAGCTGCCGCCCGATGCCGCGGTGCTGCGCCTCGTGGGCGAGATAGCAGGAAATTTCGGCGTTCCACGCGTAGGCAGCGCGCTCAAAGGCGCGCCCGGCGTAGCAGTAGCCGAGCACGCGGCCGTCCTCCTCCCAGACGAGCCAGGGATAGACGGCGGTGTGCTCCGTCAGGCGGCGGGTAAATTCCGCCTCGGACGGGACTTCATATTCAAAGCTGACGGCCGTCTGTGTAACGTATTCCGCGTAGATGGCGAGCATGGCAGGTACGTCGGCAGGAACGGCTCCTCGAATGGACATGGGATCACCTCGATATCGGGCAATACCGCATCATTCCCCTTTGGCGGACCTTTTTCGCCGAAGGCTCTTGCTGAATTGTACGGAGCTGCCCTTGTTTTCGGTTCCTATGGTAGCACGAATTTTGAAAAAGTACAGAACTTTTTTGCAAAAAACTGCCCGCCTCTTTTCGAAGGCGGGCAAGGCGCGTTATTTCGGCAGACGGCTGACGCGGTAGAGCATGCGCGCCGCTTCGATGCGGCTGACGCTCGTGTCCGCGGCGGCCAGCGGGATCCCTGCTTCCTGCAGGGCCTGCATAGACGAGGCCGCCCAATACGGCGCGTCCGTCTGGGAGACGGCTGCGGAGACGGGGAGCTCCAGCATGTTCTGCAGCATGACGGCGGCCTGCCCGGCCGTGACCGGCTCATTCGGGCGGAAGACGAGGCCGCGCTCGGAGACCATGCCGTTGACGATGCCGCGGCGCATGGCTGAGGCGAGATAGGGCTGGAGCCACGCGGGCGCGTCGTCGGCATCCGCAAAGCCGGAGACCCGGAGCGTATCGTCCACGGGGACGTCAAGCAGCTCCATGGCCATCACGAGGAATTCCGCACGCGAGACCGTCTCCTGCGGCAGATAGCACAGCGTGCCCCCGATGCTGCGGCCGCCGGTCAGACCGGCAGTGGCCGTCCACATGGCCTCAAACTGGTCCAGACTGCCCGTGAGATCGGCAAACGCGCGGCATTCCGACGGCTTTTTGACCGTGATGCGGACCGTTGCAGGGTGGGAGACGTTTCCGGCGGCATCCGTGACCGTAAAGGTGAAGCTGTCCTCGCCGACCTTATTCTTGGCGGGGGTGTAGACGAAGCTGCCGTTTTCCTGCAGCTCGACCTTGCCGCGCTTCGGCTCCTCGGCGAGCTGAAAGGTCAGGTTTGTGTCCTCCGGGTCGGAGCCGGTGAGCCGGCCGTCGTTCGGAATGTTTTTGTACGTCTCCAATTCCGCGTCGTCGGCCTTCGGCGCGGCATCCTTGGCCGAGCGGATGCGGATCGTGACCTGCGCCGGTTCGCCGAGCGCCGTGCCGCGGATGGGGCAGTAGCACAGAGCGGCCTCCTGCCCGCCGGTGCTGACCGGCAGAAGCTCCAGCTCGCCCAGCACGGACACGGGCAGCACGTCGCCTGCACGGATGACGCGCTCACCGAGGCAGACCGTCGCCACGTCGGCCGCTGGCACGGACGTGACGAAGATGCCGTTCAGGTCCGAGAGCGTGTCCGCGCGAAAATCCGTCTCGCGGAAGCAGTAGGCGATGGGGTAAAGCGTCTCCGGCCCGGCCGCGTGCGCGGCCGGGAGCATGCACAGAAGCGCCAGCAGAAGAAGCAGCGTTCGTTTCATGGTGTTCCCTCCTAAAAAAGTCATCGCGGGTAGGATACACCGATTTCTCCAGATTATGCAAAAAGCGGCAGCTTGTTGAAAAGGCCAAAAGGGCTTTTTCGACAAGCTGCTTTCAGAACTGCAAATTAAACTTTGCAGTATCATTTTACAATGTTTCTGCTGCGGATGGTTATTGAACGCGAAAGGACACCTTAATGGTTCCTTTCACACTTTCCTTCCCTCCGAAACCTTCAGGGCGGCAGTTTTCCGAAAGTCAAGCAGTGGAACTGAGAACACGGTGCTGCCTGAAAATACGCGTCAATAGGGCCGGATATAGTGTGCGCTCATATCGGGGGCGGGGCGCATTTTGATGCCGGAGACGATACCCATGGCGAGGAACGACGTCAGGATGGAGCTGCCGCCGTAGCTCAAAAACGGCAGGGCCAGGCCGACGACCGGAAACAGGCCAAGGCAGACGCCGACGTTGATGAGGATCTGGAACAGCAGCATCGAGGCGATGCCGATGCAGATGAGGCGGTTCATATAATCCGGGGATTTCATGCCGACCTGAATGCAGCGCAGGACGATGGCCAGCAGCAGGAACAGGGCGGCAAGGCAGCCGAGCATGCCGAGCTGCTCGCCAATGGACGAGAAGATGGAGTCCGTGTGCTGGGCGGGCAGGTAGCCGATGCTCGTCAGGTCGCCGTGGAACAGACCCTGCCCCGTCAGCCCGCCGTTGCGCAGGGCCTCAAGGCTTTTGTTCGTCTGCCACAGCACGCCGAGGCCGTCCGGGTCTATGGACGGGTCGATCAGGGCAAGAATGCGCTGCTTCTGATCGTCGCGGATAAAGTATTTCCAGAGATAGGGCGAGACGGCCGCGACGGCGCCCGCGCCGCCGAGGAACCACCAGCCGCTCACGCCGCCGACATAGGCCATGACGACAAACAGAAACATGAAGATCAGCGCAACGCCGGTATCGTGCGAAATGACGACGATCAGGGCGACGATCCAGAGCATGTGGAACGTGAGCGTGCCGACGGAGCGCAGCGAGGAGATGCGGTTGCGGTTCAGGCTCATGGTCTTGGCCAGAATGATGATATAGGTGATCTTGCAGACCTCGGCGGGCTGAATGTTGAACGGCAGGAAGGGGAAGTGCAGCCAGCTTTTGTTGCCGGACGTACCCTCGACGCCCCAGACGAGCAGCATGGCCAGAAAGGCGGTATTGAACAGGAACAGCAGCGTCCGCTGCCCGGCGAGAATATCGATGTCGAACGCGGTGAGCGCAAGATACAGCAGAATGCCCGTGATCAGCGCGCCCGTCTGGATGATAACGTAGCGGCTGCTGCCGTCATAGGCCGTGGAGGCCGCGACCATCACGATGCCGAACACGGAGGTCAGCACGCACAGCGCCAGCAGGACCATATCCCCCTTGCGCAGGACCTCCAGCAGTTTTGCCCCGAATTTTCGCATGCCGTCACCTCCCGATTTCGTTCTTCTTATTCTATCATCGATCCGGCATTCTGTAAACCCAAAAGTATGTTTTGCAAAAAACGCGCGGATATGGTAAAATAAACAAAAGCAGCTGCGGAATGCAGCCGGAGAGAAAGGAACGTGAGAACGATGCGGTTTGTGACCCACAGCGTCGACGAGACCGAGGCGCTGGGCGAAAGGCTGGCCAAAACGCTGCACGGCGGCGAGATCATCGCCTTTACGGGCGATCTCGGCGCGGGAAAAACGGCGTTCACCCGCGGACTTGCGCGCGGACTCGGGATCCCGATGCGTGTGACCAGCCCGACCTATACCATCGTCAACGAATATACGGGCGGCCGTCTGCCGCTGTTCCATTTTGACATGTACCGGCTCGGCTCGAGCGACGAGCTGTTTGACATCGGCTGGGAGGACTATCTGCAGCGCGGCGGCGTGTGCGCGGTGGAGTGGAGCGAAAACGTCGCGGACGCCATGCAGGGCGCGATCTCGGTGCGCATCGGCCGCGATTCGGACGAGCAGCGCACGATCATCATCGAAGGAGGCGGGCTGGATGCGGATCCTGGCATTTGAGACCTCGGCAAAGGCGGCATCCGTCGCTCTGCTGGAGGGCGACATGCTGCTTGGCGAGCTCTATCTGAACTGCGGCCTGACGCACAGCCGGACGCTGCTGGAATCGGCGCAGCGTCTTCTGGAGATCACGGAGCTGACGGCAAAGGACATCGACGCCGTCGCCTGCGCGGCGGGGCCGGGCAGCTTTACCGGCGTGCGCATCGGCGTGGCGGCCGCCAAGGGCTTTGCATGGGGGCGGGATATCCCGTGCTGCGGCGTTTCGACGCTGGAGGCCATGGCATGGCAGGCATCGGAATTTTCCGGCATCGTGTGCTGCGCCATGGACGCGCGGCGCTCCCAGGTGTATCACGCGCGCTTCCTCGCAGAGAACGGCACACTGACACGCCTGTGCCCCGACTGCGCCGTTTCACTCGACGAGGTGCGGCTCGCACTGGAAAATTGCGAAAAACCGAAAATAATGGTTGGCGATGGCGCACAGTTGTGCTATAATACGTTCGGTACGGAAATCTCCGGCTGCATGCTTGCGCCGGAGCATAGGAGAATGCAGCGCGCTTCAGGTGTGGCGCTCGCTGCGCGGCGGCTCCTCAGTGAAGGGGCGGATTGCAGCGGCGCGGCGCTCGCGCCGAATTATCTGCGTCTGTCTCAGGCAGAGCGGGAACGTGCGGAGCGCCTGCGCACATCGAAGGAGAGTGTCAATGGGTAAAGTACAGGTTTTGGATCATCCGCTGCTGCAGCACAAGCTCTCGATCCTCCGTGACAAGAACACGGGCGTGAAGGAATTCCGCGAGATCGTCGGCGAGATCGCAGCGCTGATGTGTTATGAAGCGACCAGAAATCTTCCGACGGAAGAAGTCGAGATCGAGACGCCGGTCGCCATGGCAAAGACGAAGGTCCTTTCCGGCAAAAAGCTGGCGATCGTTCCCATCCTGCGCGCAGGTCTGGGCATGGTCGACTCCATGATCGAGCTGATCCCCTCTGCGAAGGTCGGTCATATCGGTCTGTTCCGTGATCCGGAGACCCATGAGCCGGTCAAGTATTACTGCAAGATGCCGCCCGATATCTCGGAGCGTCAGGTCTTCGTGGTCGATCCGATGCTGGCCACCGGCGGCAGCGCCGTTGCTGCGCTGGACATCCTGAAGAAGGAATACGGCTGCAGGTATCTCACCCTGATGGATATTATCGCTGCGCCCGAGGGCGTGAAGGCCGTGACGGAGGCGCATCCCGATGTCGACCTCTATGTCGCTGCTGTCGATGACCATCTGAACGAGCATGCTTATATCGTGCCCGGCCTCGGCGATGCGGGCGACCGTATCTTCGGCACGAAGTAAAACAGAATAAAACGGCAGCCGCTGCGCAGTGCAGCGGCTGTTTTTTCGTAAAAAAACGATGCTCTCTCTAAAGGGATTGCAGCAGCTTGCGAATTCGCCGGGGCTGCCCGATTATCCAACAGGGTACTGCGAGATTGCCACGTCGGCCTGCGGCCTCCTCGCAATGACAATTCGGGAGCGTTTGCCATTTTGACGGCGGTTTGTACGGACTGCAAGTGCGTCGCCGGGCCCGGCTGTCCGCTCCCCTACAACGGCAGATGCGGTCGGCGGAGTGCCACCAAACCTGCAGCCTGCAAGGCGCTCAGGGAACGCCGCTACAGACGCAAGCTGCCTAAATGCTCCAGAGCAGGATACCGAGGACGGCGGACAGGCCGATCATGGCAATGGGGGAGGGCACTTTGCCGCGCAGCCTTTTCCACAGGAAATGGACGGCGGCAAGGACCGCCAGCACAAGAAGCGAGCGGATATCCGGCGCAGGGACATCGCCGAGGTGCGTAAAGCCGAGCAGGCGCGTCAGGCCCATGGTCACGGCCGTGGCAAAAATGAGCGCCACGACGCACGGCCGCACGCCGGAGAGAAAGGCCTCAACGCCGTGGTATTTCATGAGGTTCCGCAGCACGGCGGCAATAAGCAGCAGGAGCAGAAACGACGGCAGCACGACGCCGAGCGTCGCGACCAGCGCGCCCCAGAAGCCCCCCTGCGACGAACCGACGAATGTGGCCATATTCACGGCCAGCGGGCCGGGCGTCGACTCCGAGACGGCGATAAAGCTCAGAAACTCCGATTCCGTCAGCCAGCCGTTGGACAGAACGGTCTCCCGCACAAGGGAGATCATGCCGTAGCCGCCGCCGAAGGACAGCGCGCCGATCATAAGAAAATTCCAGAACAGCCGGATCACGGCTTCCCACCGCCTCTCCGCAGCTGCCGCACGCCGTAGACGCAGAGCCCGGCCGTGCCGCTGAGCAGAATGAAATAGATGGAGGAGAACGAGACGGCAAGCATGGAGCAGGCCAGCATGGCCAGCAGAACGATGGCGAGGATCACGTTATCCAGCGGACGGTGCGGCAGCTTCCGGACCATTTTCCATCCGGCGGATGCGATGAGATAGACAACGCAGACCTGAATGCCGCGGAAGGCATAGCCGACGGTGGTCAGTGCAAGAAAGCGGTCAAAGAATTGGGAAATCGCAAAAATGATCAGGAACGACGGCAGGCACACGGCCAGTGTGGCAAGCGCCGCGCCGGACACCCCGGCAACATGGAAGCCGACATACGTCGCTGCATTCACGGCGACGGGGCCGGGCGTCGATTCCGCAATGGCTGCCATATCGAGAAATTCGTCGTGCCCGATCCAGCCCTTTTTCTCGATGAGCTCGTGCTCCAGCAGCGCGATCATGGCATAGCCACCACCGAACGTGAACGCGCCGATTTTCAGAAACGTCAGAAACAGGGAAAGCCGCCTGCTTTTCATGTGAACCACCTCCGGCATCAGTATAGGGCATTGCAGCAGAAAAAGCAAGAGGCCGCCCGATTGGACGGCCTCAGTGATTTTTCGGTTATGCTTCCGTGAGCTTGAGATAGCGGGACATGAGCGTGGCGACCTGGGCGCGTGTGGCGGAGCCCTGCGGGTCCAGATAGGCCGTGCCGTGCTCCAGCGTGCCGTTGACGATGCCGTTGGCTACGCACCAGCTCAGGGCGTCCGTGGCATAGGCGCTGACGCTGCCGGCATCCGGGAAGAGCTTGAGATCGGCGCGCGCGGTGACGTCCATACCGACCTTCCCGGCATAGCGGTACAGGACGGCGGCCAGCTGCTCGCGGGTGATCTTGGCGTCCGGGTCAAACTTGTTGTTGCCAACACCGTTGACGATGCCGTTCTGCGCAGCCCATGCGACGGCCTGCGTGTACCACTGATCGGCGGGAACGTCCGTGAAGCCGTTCGTGCCCTCGTTCGGAGAACCGGCGCTGCGCCACAGCACCGTGACGAGCATGGCGCGGGTCATGGTGGAGTCCGGCTCGAACGTCACGGGGCCGGTGCCGTTCATCAGGCCGCGGTCGACGATGTCGTCCACGCCGTCGGCATACCACTGCGTGCCGTCGAGGTCGAGAAAACGGCGGGAGAGAATGTGCGTCGCCTCATGACCGCAGACGGTGCAGTTGATCTGCTGCCAGCCGTCGCGGCTGGCAGTGGGGGCCTGCTCGGAGAGGACGTCGCCGGTGTGCGGCGTGACGGTCACGGCGCAGGATGCAAGACCGGTGCGGCCGTCCGGGAAGGTGAGGGAAGCGTTTACAATGGTAGAGCCTTCACGCAGTGCGGTGATGATGCCGTCCTGCGCAACGCTGACGATCTGCGGATCGTTTGAGCTCCAGACAGCCTTCGTCTGGCCGTCATCCGGCGAGACCGTAAAGGAAAGCTTTGCAGAGGAGCCCTCGTGCAGAGTCTGCTCCTTCTGGGCCATGGAGGCGGTGTAGCCGCGGACGATCAGGCGGAAGCCGCCCATGTAGCCGCCAAGCAGGACATAGAACGTCGTGCTGCCCGGCTGCTCGGCGCGGATGGTGATGTCGTTGCCGAAATCCAGAGCGCTGAAGACGGATTCGTTGCTGATGCTCAGCTCGTAGTTGCGGCGGGCCGTCGTGTTGGCGGGGCTGAAGGCCACGCGCGTCGTGATCTCCTGACCGGGATCGAGGTACATGACGTCCTTGACGCTCTCCATGTACACGCCCTGCAGCGGGATGGGATTGTTGACGACCTGGATCTGCGTTTTGGTCTCCGTGCCGCTCACGGGGCGGGCCTCGCCGTTGACGGCGACGAGGACCGTGCTCACAACGGTGTAAGTACCGGCAGAGAGCGTGGACGTGAGCGCGCTGTCCAGCGAGAGCTCAAGCAGCTGCGGCTCTGCGGAGGTATAGCCATCGGCATAGCCGCCGACGTAATTGGCTTCCGTGATGCTGGTGCCGCGGTAGACTTCAATGGAATAACCGTAGGTCCCGGAGTAGGTGCCGCGGTAGAGGCTGTAATAGAGATAACCCTCATAGCCCCTGGCGATGGACAGGCTGCGCATGCTGGCGTGCGGCACGCACATGGGCTCGATCTCGGCGCGGACGGCCGGGATCTCAACGGCCGGGGTATTCAGAAGAACGGACGGATGCTCCGAGGCGGGCTGCAGTGTCGGCTGCTTTTCCGCTTCCTGCGCGAAGGCAGGAACGGCCAGCGCGGCCAGCAGGCACAGGGTGAGCAGCAGGCTGAGACAACGTTTTTTCATGGTGATCTTCCTTTCTTTCCTGTGATGCTGAAAATGCGGGAAGCGATGATCTTCCACATTTTTATGGTATTTTAGCACAAAATATGTATCCTGTCAATGTTTGCATATAGAAATAAAGCCTAAATTTGGGGAAGGAACATTTTCGCTCCGCCGCGCATAGATATCTGGGAGAAAGGCAGGTGCTGTTGATGCAGGCAACATTTTTTCTGGGTTCGTGCACACCGCGGGGTTTTTCCACCTTTGCCTCGGAGCTGGCGGAGGAGTGCGGCGCGGTGGATTACATCAAGGGCGGCTCCGGCTGCGGCAAGTCGACCTTTCTCCGGCGCATTGCCGATGAGGCCGCCGCACGGGGGCTGGAGGTATGGCGGTTTCTGTGCTCGTCCGATCCGCAGTCCCTTGATGCCGTCGTGCTGCCGTCGCTCGGGCGCGGCTGGGTCGATGCCACGGCGCCCCATGTGCTCGAGCCGACGCTGTGCGCCGGGCGGGAGGGCTATGTGGACTTCGGCGCGTTTTATGACCGTGCGGGCATCGCACGCGTCGAGCCGGAGCTGCGCCGCCGGAAGCGGGAGAACGCCGCGCAGTATCCGCTCGTGACGGCGTGCCTCGCCGCTGCGGACCGCATGCTGGCTCCGGCGCGGGCCATGTGGGAGGAGCCGCGCTGCCGCCGTGATCTCGAGGAGCTGGCGGGCTGCCTGGCGCTGACGGCCCTTCGGCCGTCCGGGCGGCAGGGGAAGGTCCGGCGGCGGTTCCTCAGTGCCGTAACGCCGGAGGGGCTGTCGTTCTGCACGGAGACGGCTGCGGCTGTGTGCGGGCGGGTCTATGTGCTGGAGGACAGCTACGGCCTTGCCCCGGCTCTGCTGCAGCGCGTGCTGGAACAGGCCCTGCAGCTCGGGCAGACGTGCCTTGTCTGCTACACGCCGCTGCAGCCGGACGGCGCGCCCGCGCACCTGCTTGTGCCGGGGGCAGGGGCGGCCTTTGTGGCGAGCAGTCCGGACTTCCCCTATGCGGGCGAGCGCTGCTGCACGCTGGAGCTGGACGGCACGCTGCCGCCCGCGGCGCGCGACACGCTGCACTTTGCGCGGGACACGGCGGGAACGCTCCTGCGGAAGGCAGCGGAGCATGTGCGCGAGGCAAAGCGCATCCATGATGAGCTGGAGGCCCTGTGCCGCCCCTATGTGGACTTCGCAGCGGCAGATGCGCTGACGGAGCGGACGCTGCACGAGCTGTTTCCGGCGTAAAAAAACGAAAAAATCCGTGATTTCCTGTTGTTTTTTCGGAGAGACAGTGCTAAGATAGTGTCCGGAAAAATTTCAGGAGGCGAACATGATGCAGCTATTGGTGATCGTTCTGAACAAGCTGGAATGTCTGGATAAGCTTCTCACGGCGCTGGAGAAGGAACATATCCCCGGCGCGACCATTCTGGACAGCCGCGGCATGGCGCAGCAGCTCGAGGGGCACGACGAGCTTCGGTTCCTCGGCTCCCTGCGGATGCTGATGAACCCGGCGCACAAGGAAAACAAGATGATCTTTATGGTGCTGGACGGTGAGAAGGTGCGCACGGTCAGCCGCGTCGTCAATGAGGTAACAGGAGGACTGGATCAGCCGGACAGCGGCATCCTCTTCACGGTGCCGATCTCGTATGTGGAAGGACTGGGCAAATACCAATGAATCTCAATACCCTGCTGGACCTGGCCATCATGATCTTTGCGGGCATGTTCTGCGGGCGCATGGCAAAGCATGTGCATCTGCCGAACGTGACAGGCTATCTTGTGGCGGGTCTTCTCATCGGGCCGAGCGTCTTCGGTCTGCTGTCGGAGGATTTTCTCACGACGATCAATATCATTTCCGATGTGGCGCTGGGCTTCATTGCTTTCTCCATCGGCAATGAGTTCAAAATGTCCTATTTCAAGCGTGTCGGTGTTGCGCCGATCGTCATCGCGTGCCTCGAATCGCTGTTTGCGGTCGTATTTGTGGTGCTCGGCCTGCTGATCGCGGGACAGCCGCTGCCGTTCTCGCTTGTGCTGGGCGCGATCGCGGCAGCCACGGCTCCGGCTGCGACCATCATGGTCATCAAGCAGTACCGCGCGAAGGGCCCCGTGACGGAGACGCTGCTGTCCGTCGTCGCCATCGACGATGCGACAGCCCTTATCCTGTTCTCGCTCGCCGTCGCCGTGGCGCAGGGCCTGACGGACGCGGGCGCGTCGTTCGGCGCGTCCCTGCTGTCGCCGCTGCGCGAGATCGGTGGCGCAATCGTGGTGGGGGCAGCGCTCGGCTTTATTTTCCTGCTGCCGCTGCGCTTCTTCAAGAAAGCTGGCAACCGCCTGTCACTTATCGTGGCGTTCGTGTTTGCGGGCATCGGCATCGCTACCCTGTTTGATTTGTCATCCCTGCTGCTGTGCATGGCCATGGGCGCGGTCGTGGCGAACTTCTCTCCGGATGTCACGCAGATCATGGACATCTGCGACGGTGTGACGCCGCCGATCTTTCTGCTGTTCTTCGTCGCGTCCGGCGCGGACCTCAAGCTGTCTGTGCTGCCGACAGTCGGCCTCATCGGCGTGATCTACATCGTGCTGCGAGTGGCCGGCAAGGCCTTCGGCGCTTCGCTTGGCGGCATCGTGTGCAAGTGTGACAAGAACGTGAAAAAGTACCTTGGCCCGTGCCTGCTGCCGCAGGCTGGTGTGGCCATCGGTCTGTCGCTGGCAGCCGGTAAGATCGTGCCGCATTTTGCACCGCAGATCCGCGCGGTTATCCTCTGCGGTACGCTCATCTATGAGCTTATCGGCCCGGCCGTGACGAAGCTCTCGCTCAAAAAGGCCGGAGAGATCACGACAAACTAAAGCAATATGGTACAGCAAAAGCCCGGGGCGGAAGCCCCGGGCTCAGCTTGTCAAAAAAGTCCCTTCGGGCCTTTTTCGCCAAGCTGCTTTCAGAATTGCAAAATCAAATTATGCAGCATGATTTTGCAATTTTGCCGCTGCGGCGGGTTATTGAACGCGAAAGGACACCCTGACGGTTTCCTTTCACACGATCCTTCCCTCCGAAACTTTCGGCTGGGCAGGTTTTTCGACAGTCTTAGCCCGGGGCGGAAGCCCCGGGCTTCTGCTTTCACCTTTCGCCTAAGAGCCATTCGGCGTTTCGTTAAAAGCCTCGCAGAGTTCGCCGCCCGCAGGCGGCGAAGAAAGTGAGATCATTTTCTCCGGCGGCGTGTACGTCGGAGAAAATACCGCTCAGTCCGCCAGTGTGCGGATCGTCTGCCAACGGCGGATGATCCGTGCGCGCAGCGGACTGTGATCCAATCGTCGGGAAAGCCCGAAGGGGTTCCCCGATGGGCAAAAAGCCCGGGGCGAAAGCCTCGGGCTTTTGCTGTATTTTCAGGTCTTCTGCAGCTCGGCCGTGCGGGCGAGCAGAGCCTGCAGGCGCTCGGGAAAGTCCAGCTCGCTCAGCTGCAGGAGCTGGCGGACGGCGTTTGGGATCGTGGCGGCGTTTGCGCTGCCGTGTGCCTTCAGGAAGGGCTTTGGCAGGCCGAGCAGCATGGACGCGCCGTTTGAGGCAAAGTCCAGCTCGGCGGCAATGGTGTCGCCCGCGGCGCGGACGGCGGGATCGGTGCTGGCGCGCAGCCGGTCGGCCGTGAACAGGCCCGTGCCCTCAACGGTCTTCAGCAGCACATTGCCGGAGAAGCCTTCGGCTACAATGACGTCGTACTCGCCGGACAGGGCGTCGCGCGCCTCCATCATGCCGGTGAAGCGGATCGGCAGGCGCTCGAGCAGGTCATAGACCTCGCGGATAAAGTGGCTGCCCTTGCTCTCCTCCACGCCGACGGACAGAAGACCGACGCGCGGCTCCTCCACGCCGCAGCTCTGCATGAGAGCCGTGGCCATCAGGGCAAATTGCTCCATGCGCTCGGGCTTGCAGTCCACGTTTGCGCCGCAGTCGGCAAGGCACAGCCTGCGGCCGGGGACGGACGGCAGGAATGTGGCAAGTGCGGGCGTGCGCACGCCGCGGACGCGCCCGGCATAGGCCACGCCGCCTGCGAGGGCGGCGCCGGTGCTCCCGGCGGTGAGCATGCCGGCAAGCTCCGGGTCGCGCTTCAGGCGCTGCATGCCCTTGACGAGCGTGGAGTCGCGCTTGTGCATGACGGCGTCGATGGGATCGTCGTGATTTGTGATAATCTCGGATGCGGGCATGAATTCCAGCGCATCCCAATTGCAGGGATATTTTTCCAGCTCCGCACGGAGCATAGCCTCCTCGCCGGGCAGGACGAGCATGACGTCCGGGACCTCCAGCGTGCAGCGGGCGCAGCCCTCGAGCAGCTGCTCGGGATGGTCGCTGCCGAATACGTCAATCAGGATCTTCTTCATGATTCTCCAGTCCAAACTTTTCGGAAAGATTTTTTTTGCGGGCGCGGACGCGCACCGTGTGCATGGTGATCCAGGCATTCTGCAGACCGTCGAGCCCCAGCGCGATGCCGATGGCGACGGACGGCGTGAGGAAGCTGGAATACAGCGCCGAAAGGGCGAACAGGCCGCCGAAGCCGAGCAGCAGGGAGGAGCAGAGAATGGCGATCCAGCTCTCCATGCCGAAGCGGCGGGCATCCATCGCGATCTGCAGCTTCAGCAGGGCATCCAGAATAACATAGACGCTCAGCAGCACCGGAAGTGTCGGCAGAACGCGCTGCGGCAGGAAGGCCAGAAGCCCTGCCAGCAGGGCGCACAGGATGCCAATGGCAAAGTCAAACTGAAAGGCGAGGCGGTAGAGATCATTGGAGTAGTAGCCGATCATTTTGGCGGCGCCGGTCAGCAGAAATAAAACGGCAAGCACTGTCCGCTGCAGGAATGTGACCTCCGTGCTGGGCAGGAAGATCAGCATCAGGCCCGCCAGAAAGATCAGAAACGAGGCGGCCGTATTGGTGATTTTGGCCAGCTTGACCAGATTGTCGTTTTGCTTCATGGCTGTTTGTTCCTTTCCGCACCGCCGCGCCACTGCGCGCGGGCGAGAATTTCATAGACACGGGGATCGACCATCGGCCGCTGCACCCCGGCAAGCGTCTGCTCCGAGAGCGTTCCCGTTTCGGCATATTCCCGGCCTGCCGCCTCGAAGGCCTGCAGACGGCGGGCCCGCGGCCCGTTCAGCTTTTCTACCGGGAGCAGCTCGCCCTGCGGGAAAAACAGGGGCGTATAATTCCGGCCGCTGCACAGCCGGTCGAGCTGGGCCAGCAGCGCTTCATACATGGGCGCGGCCTCCGTATAGCCGCATGAAGAGATGACAACGAGCTTCTTGCGCCGCAGCGCCGGGTCCCGCAGCGTCTGGAACGAACAGTGCCCGCCCTCCGGCGTCTGGCCGTGGTATGGCTCCATCAGGCTGATCGTCCGATCCAGCAGGGCTTTGAGCTGAGCGGGAAGACCAAAATAATACAGGGGGAAGCTCGCAATCAGCACGTCTGCCCGGCGGAACTGCCCGACAAAAGCAGAGAAATCGTCCGCGATCGTGCAGGGGGCGCCGCTGCGCCAGCAGGCCATGCAGCCCCGGCAGGGCTCGATGCGGTTTTCTGTCAGAGAAAACGTCTCAAACGGCCAGCCTGTACCCTGCAGAAAGGCGCGGGAAAGTCGCAGCGTATTGCTGGCAGCGCCGCGCGGGCTGCCATTGAGCAGCAGAGCCTGCATGTTGATCTCCTCCTGTGTTTTGCGAGGCTCAAAAAAACACTCCTATAGCATAGCGGGTCAGCCTCTGCAAGTCATCATTCATTCCCGGGGCGATGTGCAAAATTCATACACTCCGGCATATTTGTATGGCATTCAGGTGCGCGGATGAGCGGCGCTGAATTCCAGCGCATGGCGCACCGTGCCCTCGAACAGCTGGGCGACGCGGCGAAGCTCTGCCTCGAGCGCGACGTCGGAGCGGCCTGTCAGCCATTCCTCCAGCAGGCCGTAGAGGGCGTGGCAGCAGATGTCGCAGATGAGCTTGCGGTCCTGCTGGCTGTAGTCCAGATCGCGGACGTTTTGCTCGATATAGCGGTCCGACAGCTCAGAGATGACCTTGCTGAGGTAGACGCGCATGGCATCCTGACATTTCGACTGGAAAATATGACGGCCGATCTGCGGCGAATCGATGAGGAAGCTGAGCATATCGAGCAGCATGGTCTCCCATGAGGCCCCGCCTGCGGGGACGGACAGCGCCCGCTCGATCTCGGACTCCAGCACGTCGCTCAGCAGATCGTAGACGTCTTCGTAATGATAATAAAAGGTATTGCGCGTCAGCCCGCAGTCCTCGACGATGTCGCGGACGGTGATCTTATCCAGCGGCTTGACGGCCAGAAGCGCCCGGAACGACTCGGTGATGGCGCGTTTTGTGATCTGCTGTTTCATCGGGACTCTCCTTTCCGTGCCGCGCGGCTTCGGGCTGCGACGGCAAGTTTCTGCATTCGACAGCATTCAGTGTAGCACATGAATTAAAATTTTTCAACTTCGGCAGGAAAAAACAACATTTTCCGTTAAGAATTCACCGGCTGCGCGGTATGGGTGAAAGGAGGTATACGGCAATATGGAACACGACGTTCTCATTGCGCTGCTGTCGCTGGCCGGAACGCTGACAGGCACCCTCGGCGGGATCCTGACCTCGGCCCGGCTGACAAATTATCGGATCGAGCAGCTCGAGAAAAAAGTGGACCGTCACAACGGCTTCGGAGAGCGCATCCCGGTCCTGGAGGATCGGGTCACGGCGATCTCGCACAGAATGGACTGCCTGGAAGGAGGGAAGACATGAAGGATCGGTTATCCGCTTTGCTGACGGTCAAGTCGCTCGTCACGGTGACGCTGACGGGGGTCTTTGCCGCGCTTGCGCTGCAGCGGTGTGTCTCGGCGCAGGAATTTCTGACCGTGTTTACGGTCGTCATCAGCTTTTATTTCGGAACACAGCATGAAAGGAGCAATGCAGCATGAAAATTTGTCTCGATGCCGGCCATGGGACCGGCCAGAATCAAAGCCCCGCACGGTGCGGCTACTTTGAGGGCGACCGGATGTTTACGCTGCAGCGCCTGCTGCAGCAGGAGCTGGAGGCCTACGGCGTGACCGTGGTCTGCACGCGCGCCGCGCGGCAGGACGACCCACCGCTCTATACCCGCGCGCTGGCGGCGAAGGACTGCGATCTGTTCCTCAGCCTGCACAGCAACGCAGCGGGAAACGGGGTCTGCGAAAGCGTGGATTATCCCGTCGTCTTTTATCCGGTCAGCGGGAAGGGAATCGGCCTGGCTGCCGAGCTGGCGGAGTGCATCCATAAGACGATGGGAACGCTGCAGCCCGCGCAGACGCGCGTCCGCTGGAACAGCGCGCACAACGCCGATTATTACGGGGTCATCCGCTTCACGGCGGCCTTCGGCGTGACAGGGATGATCCTAGAGCACAGCTTCCACACGAACACGCGCATGACGACTTGGCTGCTGGACGACGAAAATCTCAAACGGCTGGCAGCTGCGGAGGCAGCTGTTCTTGCGGAGCACTACGGCCTGAAAAAGACCGCAGACGAGCCGCAGCGGGCGGAGACGGTGTGCTATCATCTGCTCTCCGACGTGCCGCAGGGCGATTACCGCACCGTGCTGGACAAGCTGATCGCGGCGGACATCCTGCGCGGCCGCAGCGGAACGGGAGAGGAGCGGGTGCTGGATCTGACGGAGGACAGCGTCCGGCTTCTTGTTCTGCTGGACCGCGCAGGTGCGTTCGGGAGTTGACAGCGGGCCAAAGCCGCTGTAAAATCAGAAGCAGAAAACAGACAGAAAGCGGAGGAAACTGCATGGATCGGATCATGGAACAGCTGCTGGCCTATCGCCCGTGGAACGAGCAGGAGGAGGCGGACTGCGCGGAGCTGCTGCGGCGGCTCGGGCAGGGGGAGGACCTGTGGACGCGGGAGAACCGCTCGGCCCACCTGACGGCCTCCGGCTGGATCGTCAGCCCGGAGCGCAGCCGCGTGCTCATGGCCTATCACAATCTCTATGACTCCTGGTCCTGGCTCGGCGGCCATGCCGATGGCGACCATGATCTTCTGGCTGTCGCTCTGCGGGAGGCACAGGAGGAGAGCGGACTTTCCACCGTGCGCGCCGTCAGCCCGGAGCTATTCTCCGTGGAGATCCTGACTGTGGACGGGCACGAAAAGCGCGGGCACTATGTGCCGTCTCACCTGCACCTGAACGTGACATATCTGCTGGAGGCGGACCCGGCGCTGCCCATCCGCTGCAAGCCGGATGAGAACAGCCGCGTGGGCTGGTTCGGCCTGGATGAGGCCGTGGCGGCCTCGTCGGAGCCGTGGTTCCGCGAGCGCATCTATTCCAAGCTCAATGCCAAGCTCTGCGCGGGCTGGCCCAAATAAATACGGAAAACAATGCGGCAGAGGCGAAAAGGCCCCTGCCGGTTTTTTATGCTTCTGTGACTTACAGCCTGCCGAGCGGCACGGCGATCCCCGTTCGGGTGCGGTTTAGCCCCACATTGCGGAGAGCGTGGGAATGATCTGCTTTTTACGGGACATGACGCCCGGCAGAAACACGACGTTGTTCTTGGCCTCGCTGGAGAAGGCCTGCTGGATCGTCTCCTCGTCGCCGAGATAGATGAGCTGCGTGCCTTCGAGCAGGACATCCGTGAGCATGAGCAGCATCAGGCTGTAGTGCCGCTCCTGCATGGTCTGGCCCATGATTTCCAGAAATTCCTGCTTGCGCTCGAGGATGTGCGCGGAATTCACGCAGGTGATCTGGCCGACGCCGAGATCGTGGCCCGCGATGTGGAAATCCTTGAAGTCCGTGAACAGCAGCTCCTCCGGCGTCTTGTCATCCGACCACGAGGCGGAGAAGATCTGCTGGCCCAGCTCCTCGAGCGAGACGTTGGCGATGCGCGCCATGCGCTCGGCCATACTGCGGTCGCGCTGGGTGCAGGTGGGGGACTTGAACATGACGGTATCCGAGACGATGGCGGCTGCCATCATGCCTGCGAGCTTTTCCGAGGGCATGAGGCCCTTTTCCTGATACATCGTGGCGATGATGGTCGTGGTGCTGCCGACCGGCTCGTTGCGGAAATAGATGGGATTGCCCGTCTGGATGTCCGCAAGGCGGTGATGATCGATGATCTCCAGAATTTCCGCCTGATCGAGGCCGGGCACGGACTGGGCCGCCTCGTTGTGATCGACGAGCACGACACGCTTGCGCTTCGGGCGGATCAGATGGTAACGGGAGAGCGTGCCGACGACGCGGTCGTTTTCATCCAGAATGGGATAGCAGCGGTAGCGGCTTTTCAGCATACCCTCGCGGACGTCGTCGACAAAGTCGTCGAGATGGAAGCACTCGAGGTCCTTCGTGCGGCAGATGCGGCTGATGGGCAGCGACTGATACAGCAGGCGGACGGCGCGGTAGGCATCGAACGGCGTGGAGATGATGACGGTGTCCGTCGGCGCATTGCGGAGCTGCTCGTCCAGCTCGGCCTGACAGACGATGACGCAGCGGGCGTGCTGCTCAATGGCGCGACGCACCATGTCCGGCTGGTGGCCGCAGACGATGATGCTGCCGCTGCCGGAGAACAGCAGATTGTCACAGCTCTGCGGCAGGGCGATGCACACGTCGCCGCTGATGGAATCCACAAGATCGCCCGCTTCGTTCAGGATACGGCCCTCGAGCACGCTGAGCACATTGAACAGCGGAACGGCGTCGATGTGCGGATGCTCGATGGACTGCATGTCGCTGGCGGCGATGTCGCCGGAGGAGAGCATGCCGAACAGTGTGCCGTCCTCATTTGTGATGGGCAGGGCGGCGATGGACGTGTCCGTCGACAGAGCAGCCCACGCGCGGCTGATGGTCACGCCGGAGGAAAGCGCAGGCGGTGTGTCATAGTCGAGGTCGCGCACCTGCGTGCGCATGGTCTTGATCCAGACCGGGGCAGGGAAGCCGAAGCGGTCGAGCACGAGCTGCGTCTCGTCGCTGACGTGGCCGAGACGGGCGGCGCGGTACTCCCGGTCGCCGAGTGCATTGCGCAGCGCGGCGTAGGCCATGGCGGAGACGATGGAGTCGGTATCCGGATTCCGATGGCCGGTGACGTAAATGGGATCCATGGGCAGCCTCCTTCGGCAGCGCAGCTGCGCCGCCGTTCATTTTCTATTATAGTATTATCCTACCCCGATTTCGGCGTTCTGTCAATGTCGGAATGCGGCTTTTTCCCGTTTCGATGGTCTGAATATGATGAAAACATTTGCAAAATGTAGGCAAGCAGTACACATGGCAGTCTTGCATGAAATCATGCAGGTTATGCTGATATTACGGCGCGTGAAAGGATAATCATGCGGGAAACTGTGAAAGAATTCCTGCAAGTATGCACGACGAGCAAAAAACATAAGGAAATGTATTCAAATTTTAGCGCATTTTTATTTTGACTGCACTTTGCGGCACTGCTACAATAAAGTATGGCCTAACGTCCGGTTTATCGAAAAGGGCCTGCGGGACCTTTTCGGCAAGCCGGGCGTATTGTCATAACAAAAGAAAGGAAGGTTGATTCGATGAGAAAACAGAAGCTTCGGCAGCTATTGGCTGTCCTCCTGACGCTCTGCCTGCTGCTCGGCTGCGTTCCCGCAGTGTTTGCAGCAGACCAGACGAAGGAGCTGGAGCTGCAGCAGACGCCTGTTTCCATCTCTCCTGAAAATGAGAATGTGGAAACGGACGCAGCGGACGAGCCCGCGCCGGAGGAAACGGTGCGTGTGATCATCCGCTTCCGCAGCGATTCCCTGACCGAGCACGGCTATTCGACCCGCGACCTCGGCAGCAACGCTGCGGCACTGGCCTACAGTGACCGCCTGCAGAAGAAGCAGCGCACGCAGATCAAGGCCATTTCGGCGGAGCTCGGCGTGACGCTTCCCGTGCGCTACCAGTTCACCATCGGCGTGAACGGCGTTGCCACGAGTGTGCCCTACGGCGAGGTGGAGGCGATCCGCGCCATGGACGGCGTTGAGAGCGTCTATGTGGAAAATCAGTACGAGCCGGATGTCGACGAGCCCAACACGGCTACGGCGGGCACGATGATCGGCTCCTATAACGCCTGGGCCGACGGCTATACCGGCGCAGGCAGCCGGGTCGCCATCATCGATACCGGCCTGGATATCGACCACCCGAGCTTTGACGAGAGCGCGTTCCTTTATGGCCTCGAGCGCTCCGCGGCCCGCTTCGGCAAGCAGGTCTCCGATTATGATCTGATGACGGAAGAGGACATCACGAAGGTCCTGCCCCGTCTGCATGCATCGGAGCGCATGAGCGGCCTGACGGCCGATGAGCTCTACCGCACGGCCAAGATCCCCTATGCGTTCAACTATATCGATGAGGATCTGGACGTCACCCATGACAACGACGCGCAGGGCGACCACGGCACGCACGTTGCCGGTATCGCCACCGCGAATACCTATGTCTGGACGAAGGACGCCGACGGCGATCTGCACGCGGCCCGCCAGAAAAACGGCGTGGCCGGTGTGGCGCCGGATGCGCAGGTCCTGCCGATGAAGGTCTTCGGCAAGGGCGGCGGCGCGTATGATTCGGACTATATGGCGGCCCTCGAGGACGCCCTGCTGCTCGACTGCGACACGGTCAACCTGTCGCTCGGCTCGTCCGTCTCCGGCCATACGTTCAGCGATAACGACGAGCTGTTTGCCAGCCTCCAGGACACGGACACCGTCGTGACCATCTCCGCCGGCAACAAGTTCAGCTATGCGCAGTACAACAATACCGGCACGAAGATGCAGCTCACGCAGGACACCGTGATCGACACGGTCGGCTCTCCCGGCTCGTTCGGCAATGCGTTCACCATTGCCTCGACTGACAACTCCGGTCTGACGGGCGTGATGCCGGTGTTCAACGGCGTCGGCACGTCCTACAATGATACCTCCGAGAACTACGGCGCCTATGCGTTCACGACGCTCGATACCTCGGCGGACAAGTCCGGCACGACGTATGACTACGTCTTCCTTGGCGACCCGACGACGGGCGAGGATATCTTCGGCGCGGACGAGAGCTTTGAGGGCCTCGACCTCACCGGCAAGATCGTCCTGATCTCCCGCGGCGGCGGTGTTTCGTTCTATGTCAAGGCGAACAATGCCGTGAAGGCCGGTGCGGCCGCTACCGTCATTTATAATAATGACAGCGCCAACAATCTCAACATGAACCTGACGGGCTATGAGTACAAGAACCCTGCCGTCCTCATCCCGATGATCAGCGCCGAGAGCATTCTCGCCGCCTCCGAGAAGGACGAGACGACCGGCCTGTACGGCGGAAAGATGGTCGTTGCCAATCAGGTCCGCACCGTGACAGATGTCCCCGGCGGCTTTGTGCCGAGCGACTTCTCCTCCTGGGGCGTTCCCGGCAACCTCGACCTGAAGCCTGAGATCACCGCCCCCGGCGGCAACATCTGGTCCACCCTGACGGATGGCACCTACGGCTCCATGTCCGGTACGTCCATGTCCGCGCCGAGCGTGACCGGCATGGCGGCAGTCGTTGCGCAGTATCTGCGCGAGACCGGCCTTGCCGAGCAGGAGGGCATGACGGTTCGCGCCCTGTCGCAGGCACTGCTCATGTCCACGTCCAGCCCGCTGAAGCAGGATAACGGCGTGGAATATTCGCCCAGAAAGCAGGGCTCCGGCTTTGCAAACGTCTATCATGCCGTGACGACCCCGGCCTATCTGCTGACGGACAGCAAGGATGTGACCGACGGCAAGGTCAAGGTCAACCTCGGCGACGATCCCGACCGCACGGGCGAGTATACCTTTGACTTCACCATCGACCCGCTTATGGGCACACTGGAGATGGTCGGTACCATCCCGATGTCCGCCGGCCTGAGCTTCATGACGCTGGCCTGCGCGACAGACGGCACGTTCTATGCCGCGACCTACAGCGACTATAACTCCCGCCTGTATAAGTTCGTCCTGACGGACGAGGGCTTCACGGTCACGCCGTTCCCGAAGACGACGGGCATGAAGGTCGCATTCCTGCAGTCCATGACCTACGACCATAACACCGGCAAGCTCTATCACGCCAACTACGGCGCGAAGACGTACTACACCACCTTCATTTCCTATGACCTGACGACCGGCGAAGCTACCGTGCTCGATGAGCTCTATCAGGCAGAGCTGTGCGGCCTGTTCATCCCGCGCAAGAGCGGCTCCATGTTCGGCCCGTCCGAAAAAGTTCAGGAGATCTCACTGAGCCAAGAGAGCCTCGACCTCATCAAGGGCAGCAGCGCCACGCTGGAGGTCTCCGCGAAGCCGTGGACGGTCGTGAACCGTGACTGCACCTGGACAAGCTCCGATGAGACCGTCGCCAAGGTGGAAAACGGCGTCGTCAAGGCCGTCGGCGCAGGCACCTGCACCATCAAGGCAGCCTCCGTTCTGGACCCGAGTGTCACGGATACCTGCACCGTGACGGTCAAGGAGGTCGATCATGACCTCAGTGCCGTCATCTGGGATGCGGACAGTCAGTCCTGGTTCAGCACGTTCAACACGAAGACGATCCCGAATTACAAGAAGCTGACCGAGCAGGCCAGCCGCCAGCAGATCATGGCCGCAGCGACCGATACCGCCGGTATTACTTACGCCGCCTCCTATGAAGAAAAGGACGGCAATCTTTACTCGACTCTCTATCAGGTCGGAAAGGATTACAGCCTGACGAAGATCGGCGATTCCGAAGTTGGCTATACCGATATGACGTTCGCCGAGAAGCTCAATGGCGGCACGATGCTTGCAACCTGTGGCAAAAGCATCGTCACGGTCGACACCGCAACCGGTGCTTACACTGCGGGCTGGAATCTCTCCACACTCTTCTCCGCGAACCTCGTCGGCATCACCTATCTCAACACCGTCAACGACACGACGAATGGCGTGACTGACAACTGTCTGGTGCTTGACGCAGATGGCAAGGTCTGGGCCATGGGCTTCTACGGCGACGGCGACAACCTGCACTGCACGCTGCCGCAGCTCGTTGCCGACCTCGGCATCGAGGCAAGCAGAGCCTTCTTCTGCTCCATCGCGACGGACGGCGCTTACCTCTATGCCACGATCCTGAACGGCTCGCAGTCCGAGCTGGCCGTCCTCGACCTCAAGACCGGCGCGGCTGCCGACCTCGGCAGCTTCAACGCGGACGTCTGGCCCGTTGTCGGCCTGAGAACGGACCGCGTGACGATCGTCACCTCCGCATCCACCTCCTCCGCCATGGAAAGCACTGACTCCCTGCCTGCACTGCAGGAGGCGCAGATCGAGGCGCTTCCCGTGACGGCACGCTGAAGAAAGGATGAGGCAAGTCATGATGAAACGAATCATTTCCTGCCTGCTCGTCTGCTTCCTGCTGCTCGGGCTCTGCCCGGCAGCGCTGGCAGCTGCAGGCTCTCCCACCGCGACTGCAGCCGTAACGGCCAATGCGCAGGGCTCTGCGACGGTCGTCCTCACGGTCAAGGCGGGCAGCGGCTCGTCCCACGGCCGCGTGACTGCGACGATGCCTGCCGGCCTGACGCTGGCAAGCGCCCGCTCCCTGCTGGGCAGCGAAGGCATTGCCGACCTGTCTAGCACGAAAACGTCCCTGCGCTTTGCCTGGGCCTGCTATGCGGACCTGAAGAAGGATACCGCTGCGCTTGAGCTGAAGCTCACGGGAAAGCCCGGCGTCTATGCGCTGCAGCTTTCCCTTCCGGAGACGAAGGAGACGGTCTCCGTCTCGGTCGAGATCCCCGGCGTGTTCCGCGACGTTTCCGCTGACGACTGGTTCTTCAACGCGGTCTATGACGCATACGGCCGCGGCCTCATGGTCGGCGAGTCCTCCGATCTCTTTGCCCCGAACGACAGCATGACCCGCGCCATGCTCATCACGACGCTGTACCGCATGTCCGGCTCTCCGGCCGTGACGGGCGAGAACCCGTATTCCGACGTTCCCGCAGGCAGCTACTATGAGAAGGCTGTCATCTGGGCCATGCAGAAGGGCGTTGCCAACGGCATGGGCGGCGGCAAGTTCGAGCCGGACACCCGCGTGACGCGCCAGCAGGCCGTGACAATGCTCTATCGCTACGCCGTGAAGATCGCAGGCATCCGGACGGATGAGCGTGCCGAGCTCGGCCGCTTCACCGACAGCACGAAGATCAATGCCTACGCGATCACCGCGATGCGCTGGGCCGTCGGCTCCGGCCTGATGAAGGGTTACCCCGACAATACGCTGCAGCCGAACGGCACACTGACGCGCGCCGAGGCCGCAACGCTTCTTGTCTGGCTGGCTGCCAAGGTTTGATGATCCCCATGCGGGGGCTGCGGCCCCCGCTCCGGATCCCGTGTTGTAACTCACAACAGAAAGGACAGAATCTATGAGTATTCGCAAACGCGCCCTGTCCCTGCTTCTGGTTCTGGTCATGCTGCTTGGCGTTCTGCCTGTCGGCGCTGCCGCGGCGGAGGTCTATCAGGATGTGCCGTCCGGGCATTGGGCCAGCGATTATATTGCGCGCGTCGCGGAGCAGGGCCTCATGGTCGGCACCTCTGACACGACGTTCGCTCCGGAAGAGACGATCACCCGCGCCATGTTCGTAACGATCCTGGCGCGCTATGCCAAGGCAGAAACGGACAACAATGCTGAAACGGCGTTCACGGATGTCCCCGCCGGGCAGTATTACACCGGCGCCGTTGCCTGGGCTGCGGCTAACGGCATCGTCAACGGCACGAGCGCTGTGACGTTCGCTCCGAACGATCCCGTGACCCGCGAGCAGATGGCAGCCCTGCTGTATCGCGCCATGTGCTTCCTCGGGAACAAGTGCCCGCAGGACGGCAAGCTCGACGCCTTCTCCGATGCCTCCGCGCTTTCGGACTGGGCCGTTGAGGGCATGATCTGGGCTGCCGGCGCAGGCCTGTTCGGCGGCTTTGAGGACGGAACGCTCCGCCCGCAGGAGACCGCCACCCGCGCGCAGGCTGCAAAGGTCTTCTGCGTGCTGCTGGACTATTCGGAGCAGCCCGAGCCGACGGAGCCTTCTGTCGAGCCGACGGAGCCCTCCGAGGAGCCGACGCAGGAACCGACTGCGGAGCCGACCGATCCCACTGAGCCGACGGAGCCGGAGACCGGCTTCACCGTTACGTTCAAGGGCGAGGGCGGCTATGCCAAGGTCAACGGCGAGAAGGTCACGTCCGTGACGCTTGAGCCGGGCGTGAACTGGCTGAACTTCAACCTCTACGGTGATCACAGCGAGGGCTTTGATCTCGATCAGGTCGCCGCCTCCTCCGGCACGCTGCAGCGCGTGCGCTCCGAGTTCATCCTCCGCGACATCACCGAGGATGTGACCGTCACGTTTACGACGACCGGCATGATCGTCACCGTGACGTTCGTCTCCAAGCAGGTCGCCACGGTCACACCCGAAAAGGTGCAGGTGCCCTGGGGCCAGACCGTTGAGCCCGCCACGGCGGAGCGCAGCGGCTATACGTTCGTCAGCTGGACGACGGAGGACGGCACACCGTTTGACTTCACCCAGCCCGTTCGTGAGGACGTGACACTCTATGCGACCTGGAAGGTTCGCATGTACGTTGTGACATACTATGACGGCGAAAACGTGCTCTACACGCAGGAATACAGCTACGGCTCCGTCATCGACCGTCCGACTTCTCCGAGCAAGGAAGGCTACCTGTTCACCGGCTGGTTCAAGGATCCCGAGCTGACGCAGATGTTCGACTTCATCGACCGCTGCCGCGGCGATATGAGCCTGTACGCCAAGTGGCGTGAGGACGATCGCTCCGACTATATCTACCTCGACGGCACGGACGGCGATGATGCGAACGACGGCACGACCGAGGAGAGCGCCGTCAAGACCTTCGAGCGTGCAAAGTCGCTGCTCGCAGAGAGCAAGAACCCCGTCATCCTGATCTGCGGCACCGTGACCATTACGCAGGACACGACGTGGACCATGGCCGATCTTGAGGGCGGCAAGGTCATGCGTGCAGGCTCCTTCACGAAGCGCATGATCGTCATCGAGCCGGAGGCCGAGGACGCTTCCGCAACGCTGACGCTCGAGAACATCACGCTTGACGGCGGTGCGACCATGTGGCCGGAGCTGCTGACGCAGAATATGGTCTGGTACATCCTCGATATCGAGGCCGGCGGCCGCCTTGTCCTGAACAGCGGCGCGACGGTGCAGAACTCCGCGGCATCGTCCCGTATGGTCGGCGGCGCGATCTATGTCACCGGCAGCGGCTTTAACTGCGGCACGGTAGAGATGAACGAGGGCGCCAAGATCATCAATAACTACGGCGGCTATATGTCTGCGATCGCCGGTTCCGCCGGTGCGCATATTACGATCAACGGCGGCCTCATCTCCGGCAACAAGGCAACGAACACCGGCACGACCCTCCCGCACCGCGGCTCCGCCGTTGGCGTGAGCAGCGGCGAAGCCAACGCTCCCGGCATCCTGACGATCAACGGCGGCATCATCGAGAACAACAAATCCCTGACGGGCTGTGCCGTCAGCCTTGCCCAGCATGCGGTCGGCTATCTCAACGGCGGTATCATCCGCAACAACGTCTCCGGCACCTATGCGGCTCTTGTTGCCTACGGTAACTCCGGCAGCTCGACGTGGTACCTCAACGGCGGTACGATCGAGAACAACACGCCGGGTGCAGGCTACCCCGATGATCAGGTCGCCATGCTTGAAAAGTCTCAGGTCGTCTTTGGCGCCGAAAAGGATGCCCTGACGTTCTCCGGTCTGTATCTGAACACCGAGAGAGGAGCGCTCCCGGTCGCCATCGCCAAGCCCCTGAGCAATGTGACGGGCGGCGGCGTCCGCGTGACCCTCGACTACATGGGCACGGATATCGTTCTGGCCATCGGCTACGGCACCTATAAGCTCACAGCCGAGGATACGAAGGCCTATCAGCTGGTCAACTCTCTCGACCCGTATTACAAGGCGGAGATCGACGCAGCGAACAACCGTTACTGCGTTGTTTCCGCGCAGGTTATCGGCGCCGAGGTCTACATGAACGACAGCACGATGTCCACGAACCCCGGCAATGATGCCAACGACGGCCTGACGCCGCAGACGCCGGTCGCCACCTTCGCCCGCGCCAAGGAGATTCTGAAGGCCAACGCCAAGGAGAAGGGCGACAACATCATCTACATTATGAACGGCGGCACGCTGGAAGCGGGCACGAGTGAGGTCTGGTCCCTCGAGGGCATTCCGAACGCCATGCTTTCGCGCTATCTCAACGGCAGCACCGGCTCGGCCGTCTGGGTCGAGGGTGAACTGACGCTCGAGAATATCACGCTCGACGGCCTGTGCATGTATACCCCGCAGACGCGCTCAACGAGCGCCTTTGTCCGTGTGGATGAAGGCGGCACGCTGAACGTTAAGGCCGGTACGGTCGTGCGCAACATGCGTGGTTCCTCGCAGGTCTTTGTGTGGTCGTTCAGCCGTGCAGGCAAGACGAACACGGTCAACGTCGAGGACGTGACGGTCACGAACTGCCAGACCTACAGCTCCAGCAACAGCGAGACCGGCGGCGCTGCCGTTTTCGCCATGTACGGTCAGAGCGGCAGCAGCGTTCTGAACCTGAAGAACGGCACGTTCACGAACAATCAGGCCCGGCTGGTCCATGTGAACGGCGGCGGTACGCACACGATCAACATCGAGAATGCGACGTTTACGAACAACTCCGTCAAGGGCTGCGGTGCGATCTTCCTGATGGATCAGTCGAATGCGGGCAACGCCTCTGCGATCAACGTCTACGGCGGCACGTTCACGGACAATGCCTGCCTGCTGAGCAGCACGTCCTACGGCTCCGGCTCCATCGCCCGCCTGAAGTCTCCGGGTGCACTGCACTTCTACGGCGGCACGTTTGCCAACAACACGACTGCAGCCGGCAAGAACTATGAGGGCATCTATCTGCGCGACGTTTCCCAGAAGCTCGGCTCCAATGTCTATGTGCACAAGCTCTCTGCGGACCTGAACGTGTACCTGACGCCCTCCAGCGCCAAGGTCTTCATGAGCCGCATCGTCGTCGACAGCGCCCTGACACATACGATCTCCGTGTATATCGCGGATAATCGCGTCCCGGCTAAGGGCATGCCGCTCGTCGTCGGCACGGACGAATACAAGCTCACCGAGGCTGATCTGGCCATGGTCAAATCGGCCAATCCGAAGGCGACGTTCTACCTTGATACCGAGAACAACGCCATCTGCATTGCCAAGGCAGAGTGATTACTCTCCATTACATCCCCGCGCGCCCCGGCTTCGGCCGGGGCGCTTTTGCGTGCAGATTTACCAGATCCTTCCGCGCATGCAAGCCAACGTGCAAAATATTTGCCGAAATATGCGCCGTTTTTTGCAAAAACCATTGAGCTTTTGGAAAAGAGCTGTTATAATAGTGCGCACTGAGCGGGCCGCGCTGCGGCCTGCCCCGCGGCGGATGCCGCGCAGAAAACCGAAATAACGCAGCAGAAGGGAAGTATTTCCATGAAAAAGCCGACGCTGGTCGTGATGGCGGCGGGCATGGGCAGCCGGTTCGGCGGCCTGAAGCAGATGACGCCCATTGATCCGCAGGGCAACAGCATCATCCAGTATTCTCTGTATGACGCGCGCCTTGCCGGGTTCGACAAGGTCGTTTTTATCATCAAGCACGAGATCGAGCACGACTTCCGCGAGAAGGTCGGCCGCGGCGTTGAGCCGTATTTTGATGTCTCCTATGTCTTTCAGGAGCTGACGTCCTGCCTGCCGCAGGGCTTTACCGTGCCGGAGGGCCGCACGAAGCCCTGGGGCACGGGCCACGCCGTGCTGTGCGCGCGCGGCGTGATCGACGGGCCGTTCGCCGTCATCAACTCCGACGATTTTTACGGCCGCGGCGCGTTCACGGCCATCGGCGGCTTCCTGACCGGGCAGCATGCCGATAATGCCTATGCCATGGTCGGCTACCGCCTGCACAACGCCATGACGGAGCACGGCTCCGTGGCCCGCGGCGTCTGCGAGCTGCGCGACGGCTACCTTACCGGAATCACGGAGCGCACGCACATCGAAAAGCGCGGCGACGACGCGGCCTTTACGGAGGATGGCGAGCATTTCACCCCGCTGTCCGGCGATACGACCGTCTCCATGAACTTCTGGGGCTTCACGCCGCGCATCCTTGACGAGCTGGCGGCCGAGTTCCCACGCTTCCTGCAGGAGTCCGTGTCCGTTAACCCGTTGAAGGCGGAGTTCTATCTGCCGACGGTCGCCAACAACCAGCTTGCCGCCAACCGCGCCACGGTGCGCGTTCTCCACACGGACGAGAGCTGGCACGGCGTGACCTATCGCGAGGACCTTGCCTCCGTGCAGGAGTCCGTGGCCGCCATGCATGCGGCCGGTATCTATCCGCCCGTGCTGTTCGAATAACAGCCGGCGGAACGGGAGGGGGGACCCGCCTTGGTTGAAAATCTGAACAAGCTGACCTTTTCCGGCTACGGCCGCGTGCTGCGCGACAGCCTGCCGAACCGCGGCTTTCCGTCCGGGGCACAGTGGCAGGAGTCCGTGCAGTATTTCTCGGCGGAGGGCCTGTGCTTTTACCGCCAGAGTGCCGGACCGGTCTATCTGGATTTCGAGCTGGGCATGACGGTGCTTGCCGTGCGCAGGGAAGGGGAGACGGCGTATTTTTATCTCGATAAGCCGGTCTGCCTGCCTGCGGGGCGGGAGTTTGCCATCCTGCCGTATCAGACGGAGTGCTCCGTCCGGCTGGCACAGCCTGCGGGTGCGCAGCTCGAGGTGCTCGAGCCCGTGACGGCGGCCGAGAATCTCAAGCTCGGCGACCGCCTGCGCGTCGGCGAGATCTATACGCTGTTTTATCGCGAGGTGGAGAGCGGCTTCCTGTTCAAGGGCGAGCAGCACTCCATGTTCGAGCTGACGTACGTCGACCGCGGCTCGCTGCACTGCGTTGTGGACGGCAACGGCGTCGAGCTGCATCAGGGCCAGCTCATGGTGTTCGGCCCGCAGCAATGGCATATGCAGTATACGGACCTGGACATGACGGCCCGCTTCCTCACGGTCAGCTTTGATCTGGAGAGCGAGTTTGCCGCGCGGCTGCCGGACCGGGTGTTCGACCTGTCGTCCGCCGAGGCGGCCCAGCTGCGCCAGATCGTCCGCGAGTCCGAAAATATGGATGCCTACAGCGGCGATTTTATCCGCAGCTATCTCAAGCTGCTGCTTCTGTCCGTTCTGCGCGACACGGGCAGCGAAAAAAAACGCCTGAAAACGCCGGTGGCGCTGAACCACGAAAACGAGATCGTCAGCCGCACGCTGCAGTATGTGGCCGATCATGTGTGCGATAAGCTCTCCGTGGAGATCGTTTCGCGCGAGGTCGGTGTGAGCGCGTCGCATCTGACGGCGCTGTTCCACCGGCAGATGAATATTTCGCCCGGCGAGTATATCCGCCGGGTCAAGCTGGAGGAGAGCAAGCGCCTCATCCGGGAGGGAACGATGAATTTCTCCCAGATCGCCGCGCAGCTCAATTATTCCACGATCCACCATTTTTCCCGCCAATTCAAGGATAAATTCGGCATGTCTCCCTCGGAATACGCAAAGTCGATCCAGTCGGAGTAACGTGCGCAGCGCGTCAGACTGTCAAAAACTGATTTTGCAATTCTGAAAGCAGCTTGGCGAAGAAGCCCGAAAGGCCTTTTTTGACAAGCTGACGCGCGCAGCGCCTGCCGGGAGGAAGGACCCTCATGATGACTCTGCTGTATCTGCTGCTGCTTCCCATGCTGTCCGGCATCGGCATGCTCGGCCTCGGCCCCGCGCTGATGGCCGGACGCGCCGGAGCGGCGCATGTCGTGCTGCTGCTGTCGGGCCTGCTCCTGCCGCTGCGCGGCCTTATGTACCTGCTGCTCGCGCGGCGGCGCGGCAACCGTCCCGGCCGGATGTCCGTGCTGCTGGCGGCTGTCGAGCTGCTGCTGGGCGCGGGCCTGCTGCTCCTGCCGCAGCTGTCGGTGCGGCTGTTTGCCGTGGTCGTTGCGGTGTATCTGACGCTGCTGGTCACGGTCGAGGCAGTCAATGCGATCCTCTATGGCAGAATGCGCCGCTGGGGCGCTTTTTTTCCGGCGATGGCAGCCGCTGTGGGCGGCACGGGCCTGTTTGTGCTCATCGTGTTCGTTCTGGCGCTGCGGGACGCTGCGCTTCGCTATACGGCCGCGCTGCTGCTGACGGTGTTCGGCACGGGGCTTGTCTGCGATGTCCTTGCCCTGATGATCCGCAGCCATCGCGTCCGGCGGGTGCTCGGCTCGATCCGTGTGGCGCTGCCGGATCTGATGAGCCTGTTTTTGCCGCAGCGGACGGCGGACGTGCTGCCGCGCGCTCCGCTGGGCCCGGTCCCGCAGCAGGGGACGGAGGAGTTTGAGCTCCTGTTCCAGACGTCCGCGCACGGCATCGGCCTGGTCGGCCACTGCGAGCTCTGCTTTGACGGCCGGACGCTGACCTACGGCGCCTATGATCCGGTCCATCAGCGCCTGCTCCGTACGGCGGGCGCCGGAATCGTCTTTTCCGCCCCACGCGAGCCGTATCTCCGGTGGTGCATCGGCACGCATCACCGCCGCGTCATCAGCTACAGCCTCCACCTGCCGCCTGCACAGGCCGCGCAGCTGCGCGCGGAGCTGGAGCGCTTCCGGCAGACGCTGTCACCCTGGCAGCCGGAAGCTCTGCCGGAGGACTGCTTTGCCGGGCGGCTTCGCAGGCTCGGCGGCGTGCGGTTCTGGCGCGTGCAGCGCGGGCCGTATGCAACGTACTTTATTCCGACGATCAACTGCGTCTCCCTGACGAACAAGCTGCTGGAGAAAACGGACATCGGCCGCACGGTCATGCTCGGGCTCAAGACGCCGGGCGCCTATCTCGACCTGCTTGAGCGCGAGTATCTGGCCGGAAATCCGGCCGTGACGGCCCGCCGGGTTTATGACGCTGTTTAAGCATTCCAAAGAGGGTATGGAGGTACAATTAGAAATCGATAGAAAAATGATTGAACAATATACAAACTATACTATAGAATTGTGACGTGATAATATGATTATGGCGAAAAACTTGACGTAGTACAATATATAATTGAAAAGAAAGGCAGAGTGATGCCTTGATCAAGGTACACTCTGCCCTCATGAATTGCTGTTATTGTTCTTTATCCTCGGCTAATGAATGGATAGCATTTACAATGGCTTCAATCTTTGATATGTAATCCTCAACAAATTCTTTTGTAATGTCGTTTTGCTCAGCTGAAGCGTGACTTCGATCATTTTGGTGGGCAATAATATTGCGCCGCTGAAACAGTTCGGCAACTATTTTTGCGCCGTCCTTTTTTGAGGTTTCTTCTTTATCACGTGGGAAAGCTTTCACCATAGTTGCAACGAATTCGATTCCGATAAGATTTAACTGCTCTCTCATGCTTTCTTGCGAAAGAAACACATCTCTGCTAAAACGATCGTTCAAATAGGAGAAAAACCAATCTTTGGATTCAGCAGCAGAGAGTGCTTCCTCAACTTTCCCCATTGGGACCGTAAATGAGGTGTATTTTTCAGAAGATGCCCATTCTCCTGTGAACATCCGAAAAAGACAGAATTTACTCATTTCGTGAATATAGAAATCCAGCAGACCTTCGGCTAGAACCACTTGAGAACGCCAGATTATTTTGCAGCCGTCAACATCTCCGCTGTTGTTTAACGAGTCTGCAACTTCGTATTGCTTTTTTATAGCCTCTAAACTATTTTCAAAATGTTGTTTGATTTCGGTTAGGCTAAACTGGATAGGGATCACGATGGGCCTCGCGTTACGCAATTCTTCTTTTCGGGGTGTAAGGGACAAATCTCTCTCTTGCATATCTCTAGCCCTCATTCACATTTCAGAAACTATATCTGCAAAATTAAGATTCAGCATAGGAACTGCACCATATTTTCCAGAAATATATCCTCTACCAAAATTATCCTCTTTCCGAACATTCTTTATCTCAGCGAGAGAATAGAGATCAGTTGAACGATCCTCTTTGCGCATTTCTGCAAACCAAATCTGGTCTCGCCTAAACAGATCAAGATTTAGTAGCCCTGTTTCGTGAGTAGTTAAAAACATTTGCGCAAACTTATTTGTTTGCGTATTTATAAACAGCTTAACTAAGCCAAAAACGAGCGACTCGTGTAGACTGGATTCCAACTCGTCACAGATAAGCACCTTGCCGTTCATCATAATATCTATTATGGGACACAAAATTGCAAATAGTTTTTGAGTTCCAGTGGACTCTTCTTGTATCAAGTCAATATCAAATTTATCATAATTGACACGAGCTGTGATTGCATTAACGCTATTTTGAAGCAGTAGCGCTTTAAATTCGTCTGAAAGGAATGGCGGAAGTTCTGATGATTCTAGCATTTTCTCATCAACCGTGACATGAATATCTTTAATACCGGTTCCGAGCTCTGATAGGAAATTTAGGACAGCTGATTTCATCTTTGGGTTTGTATTCATTTGATAAAGAGAATAGTTCATCCAGTTGGACTGATTTGCGGGATGGTACACAACAAGCTCGTTTCCAAAGAAGTTATATGCATCAGCAATTTCTTTCACGGCGCTAAAATTAGCTGCACAAGAGAGCAAAAGACGGTTGGGTTTAAGAACATCTTTACATGCGCTAAATTTCCCACGGAATTTATAGCCAGCGCTAAAACTTTTAGCGGTTCGTTCATATATTTTAGTTTGCCGATTATTAGGAAAATAATAGAGGTACTCATCAGATACAAGCATATTGCGCAGCGAGAACCCAAAAACATATCGGATATTTTGGGTAACGAATTGAATTCTGTAGGTGCTATCTGCACTGAAACCATCTAATTTATGTGGAATTTGACGTATTCCTTGGCCAGGCTGATGGTTGATGCTGTTTACTACAAGATTTTTAACAAAAGAGATTGCATCGATAAGATTGCTTTTTCCGGCACCATTAGCGCCATAAATAATAGCAGACTTTAAAACTCTTCCACCGGGAATTTCTTTCGTTTTTTCTTCAAAAGTATTATCTTTACCAGCCATGGCAGAAAATAATACTTCATTTCGAATGGACTTGTGATTTGAGCAGGCAAATTCAAGCAGCATAGTGTTTCTCCTTTCACT
>NZ_DBFZUT010000031.1:0-24868 GCF_048519415.1 Faecousia sp.
GGAGCAGCCCCATGTCTTTTTTGCGATTTTGGTGCGTGTGACCCCGGGCCGTTGTCCGATCGAAAAGGTCCCGGAGATTTTCATCCCCCTACCGGGTTGACATGGAGAACCCCGCGCTATAATCCCGGCTGTTTTTCTTGGTAGAAATGTTCATGCTTCGCTGGTATAATAGACGGTTAGAAATCATGATTTGCAGAGGTGAAAGTGATGATAAGAATAGTGGATGATATTGAGGAGAAGCAACGAATTGCACGCAGCATTCTTACGGCACTGCCAGAGTGGTTTGGGATTCCGGAATCAACAGAAAACTATATTCGTGAAAGTGCGAATGAAATAATGGTTGCCTCTTTTGAAGAAGAAAAAGCCAATGGTTTTTTGTGTCTGAAGGAAACGGGAAAAGATACCGTTGAGCTTGCTGTTATGGGCGTATTGAAGACGCATCATCGTAAAGGTATTGGCAGAGATATGTTTGACGAGGCAAAGCGGATTGCTGCAGAACATAGCTATTCTTTTATTCAGGTAAAGACGGTTCAAATGGGCAAGTATCCGGAATACGATGAAACAAACCGTTTTTACCTAAGCCTTGGATTTAAGGAATTTGAATTGATGCCAAATCTGTGGGACAAATGGAATCCGTGCCAGATTTATGTTATGTCGCTTTGACAAACTCCTGTCTGACGAGATGCCCACTATGAAGCAAATCACAAACAAGGAATACGAAGTGGAGAAAGCGAAGGGTCACGTCCTGCTGCCGGATACCATCCGGTTCATCTGCGAGGCCAACGGCTATGACGCAGAAAAGATTGGTCAGCACTTCCTTGAAATCCTCCCGAAGATCTGTCCGCCTGAACAGAGATAACGAAAAACGCCTCCGAGCCGATATAGTTCAGAGGCGTCATTAATTATAGAACATTTGTTTTGTTTCGCACCTAAATAATACGCCAAAACCCGGCTCTACGCAAGAGCCGGGCCTTTGCTTTTTTGGGGGCTGCCTTTTAGTGAGACTGCCCCTTTTCTTGCTTGCAGCTCCACTTATCCAAAGCCCGTTCGAAGCAGCTTCGCTGCCGCTTCTCGGCCTTGACCGAAGGAGCGGCAGCGGAGCTATTTATCGTCACAAAATCATTCTCGTGTCCGGATTTTTTGTGGGGCTTCCGAGGTCAGTTTGACCGGCGCAGCTTCTTGATGCGAAGGCCGTTGCCCTTCAGCGTCAGATCAAGAACGACAGCCACGACCAGCACGGCGCCCTCGACGATGAACTGATAGACCGTGCCGATTCCCAGCAGATTCATGCCGTTGGAAAGGTTCCCGAGGATCAGCGCGCCGATCAGCGTTCCGATCAGCGAGCCCTGACCACCAAGCAGACTGGTTCCGCCGAGGATGATCGCAACAATGATCTCAAACTCAATTCCGGAGGTGCTGAGATTCGGGTCACCGGAATTGATGCGTGAGGACATCAGAATGCCGACAAAGGAGGACATGAGCGCAGTTAAAATGTACAATACGCAGCGCACCAGATTGACCTTAATACCCGAAAGGCGCGCGGTCTCGCTATTGCCGCCAATCGCATAGGCATATTTCCCGAGCAGAGTTCGGTTCAGGAGAATGTAAAACACGGCAAAAACTGCCACGGCGATCACCACCATGAGCGGGAATGGCCCGATATAGCGGTTGACCCAACCAAAATTTGCAGGAAGCCCCTGCACAATCGCATAGCTGTTGCTGATCGCATACGCCAGGCCCTTTGTGATGTACCACGTGCCAAGCGTTGCGATCATGGGCGGAACATTGGCAAGCACGACCAGCAGACCGCTGAACGTGCCTGCAGCGACGCCAACAAGAAGCGACAGCAGCGCCGCCAGCGGGATGCTGATGCCTGCGACGCAGAGCTTCGCAAAAACCACGGAGGTCAGGGCGATCACGCCTGCCGGAGAAAGGTCCATGCCGCCGGATATCATCAGCATTGTCGCGGCACAGGCAATAATAATCAGGGTGCTCTCCTGGCGGACAATGTTAATCAGGTTGTTGACCGTAAGGTACTTGTTACTGATACACGAAAGGATCACCATAATCAGTACAAGGATCAGCAGCGTTACAAGGCGCTGCTTTGTTTGCGTATTTGTTTTAAGCTTTTTCATCGGCGTTAACTCCCATAGCATATAGCATAACATTCTCTTCTGTAAGCTCATCGCTTTCCAGTGTTTTTATGGCTTGACCGTCTCGCATGACCACGATTCGATTGCTGAGGTTGATGATCTCGATCAGGTCGGAGGAAACCACAATCACGCCCATGCCTTCCCGAGCAAGACGATCGATCAGCTGATAGATGTCCGCCTTTGCTCCGACGTCGATTCCCTGCGTCGGTTCATCCAGAAGCAGGATCCGAGGGGAGATAGACAGCCACTTTGAGACAACGACCTTTTGCTGATTGCCGCCGGAGAGATTCCCCACCGCCTGCATCGCAGACGGCGTTTTGATATGCAGCGTGTCGATATAGCGTCGGACGATCGCATCGTCGCCCACCTTTTTCAGAAAGCCGAATTTCGCGGTCAGCTGGGAATAAATCAGCGTGATGTTGTCCTTTACAGACAGACAGTTCACGATTCCCTGGCGCTTGCGTTCCTCCGGCAGCAGTCCGATGCCGTTCCGGATCGCATCGATCGGGGCGCCCATGGAAAGCTGCTTTCCCTCCAGAATAACCTGCCCGCTGCGCAGCTTGTCAGCCGCGAAAATTGCACGCAGAACCTCCGTTCGACCGGAGCCGACCAGACCCGCAAGTCCGACGACCTCGCCCTCGCGTAAGCTGAAGCTCACGCCCTTGATTTTTTCCGTGGTCAGATTCTCAACGCGCAGCAGCTCTTTTCCAACCGGACGCTGCTTGCTTGGGTAAACGTCGTGAAGCTCGCGTCCCACCATTTTGACGATCAGCTGCTGGGTATTGATTTCGGACAGAGCCCATGTTCCGACATAGCTGCCGTCCTTTAAAACGGTCACCCGGTCGCCGATGCGATAGATTTCTTCCATTCGGTGGGAAATGTATACCACCGTGATGCCCCGCTCGCGCAGGCTGCCAATAATCTGAAACAGCGTATGGACCTCTTGCTCATTCAGCATGGCTGTCGGCTCGTCAAGCACGATTACTCTGGCGTTTTTTGACAGGGCCTTTGCAATCATTACCATCTGCTTTTGCGCAATGGAAAGTGATTCCATTAGCACGGTCGGCTCGATTTCAAGCCCGACTTGGCTTAAAAACGGCCGAACGAATTCGATATTTTTCTTTTTCTGATTGAAACCAAATCTGCTGTTCTCCGCACCGAGAACGATGTTGTCCGCAATGGAAAGCTTATCCACGTTTGTCACGTCCTGATAAACAACGGAGATTCCGTACGCGGCGGCCTGAGCGGGCGTTTCGATCCGAACGGGCTTCCCGTCGATCCGAAGCTCGCCGCCGTCAATGCTGTAGGCACCGGCAAGGATCTTGATCAGGGTTGATTTGCCGGCCCCGTTTTCGCCGACGAGGCAATGCACCTCTCCGGCGCGAACGGAGAACGAAACGTCATTCAGGGCAATAACCGGGCCGAATTGCTTCCTAACGCGGCAAAATTCCAATAAAATAGGGTCATTCATCTTGAACATCGGAGTATTTCTCTCCGCCTCCTGAGTATTTGTATAAAAGCGTTCGCGACCGGAGCTGCTTATTCTCCGGCCCGATCCGCGCTTTCGTATAACAGAAGGCAGTCCGAAGCGGTCTGCGGTCGCTTCGGACTGCGTGATGGGGAACTGCTTTTTATTCGAAATTCTCTTTGACCCAGGAATCCGCCGTATCCGTTGTGACCGAAATGATCTCAAGCGACTGCGGATAATCCTCGTTGGCAGAAAGCTCGCCGCGAATGACCTGCATCAGGAGGTTCCACGCCATCTCGGCCATAATGCGCGGAGAGTTGCCCGCAACGGCCTTCAGGGCGGAGTTCGGATCCTTCAGCTCTGCACAGTCGGCCTCCGTCCCGTCGACGCTGGCGACAAGGGAATCGGCGGACGTGCCGCGATTGATCTCGCGCAGAGCATCCAGAGCGCCGAGCGCGCTGTCGGCGTTGATGCCGAACATGACGTTGATCTCCGGGTGCGCTTGCAGCAAATCCTCACACGCTGCAAGGGAAACCGAGCGCGAGCCGCCGCCGTCCACGGACTGGACGACTTCAAAGTCGGGATAGACGGTGCGGAAGCCCTCCACAAAGCCGTCGACGCGTTCCTTGCACTGCGGCGCGGAATACAGATCGACTGCACCGCCGACAGGCGTCGTATCCGGGTGATTTTCTTTCCAGTACTCTGCCGCCGCAGTGCCGGCGACGCGGCCGAACTCCGACTGATCTGCAACGACCTGCGGGCAGGTTGCGCCCTCCGGGCTGATGTTGTAGGTCACGACGGGAATGCCGGCGTCCTGCAGGGTCTTCACATGGATGCCCAGAGTTGATGTTTCCAAGCCGCAGGTAATGACGCCGTCCGGCTTCATGGCGACGATGTCGTCGATCACGTTTGCAAACGTTGTGACGTCGCCGTTCAGATCCATGATCGTCAGATCGACGTTTTCTTCCTTTGCAAGACGCTCAAGCGTGTGCTGAACATTCGACCAGAAGTTGATCTGCTGAGACTGGAGCGTGGCGACGATGCGCAGGCGCTGCTCACCGTCCTGGTTTGAGGCATCCGTACTCTTGCCGACGGCTGGTGCATTCGTACAGGCTGCTGCACTCAGCAGCAGGCAGACGCAAAGCAAAAGAGCGATCAGTTTTTTCATTTTTTCTCATCCTTTCAATTTTCCGTTTTCGTCGAGCTTGAATTCACGCTTGGGGTAAACATAGTATTTTTCGACCGAAGGAGCGGGCTCCGGATCGAGCAATACGCCGTTTTTCACGAGAGCCTGCTGCAGCATCCCGATGTCCACATCGCGGGCATTCACACCCTCGCGGATGCTGATCGCGCAGGCCGTGCCTGCGGCTTCGCCGGTCGCCATGGAAATGGCGGAGCAGCAGACGGAGCTGAACGCGTCCCGCTCGGTGGAAACGCATTTTCCGCCGACCAGAAGATTCTCAACAGGCGATTTCGGAACGACCACGCCGAACGGCACGCCGTAATATTCGCCGGGGGTCAGATAGTACAGGAAATTCTGCCCGCCCATCTCCGGGCTGTGCAGGTCGATGCCGTAGGCGGTGATGGCAATGCGGTCGTCCGGCATCTCGCGCTTGAGGATCATCTCCTGCGTCATTTTCTTTTCGCCCACCAGCGCCGGCTGAGCAAGCGAGCCGAGCGTCGGCGCGGTGTCAATGATATAAGCGTCCTCAAAGCCGATCCAGTGCTCCTTCAGGTATTGCAGAACCTCCTGGCACTGACGGCGGCACTCAATAGTGCCCTTTGTATAATCCTCCGCGCTGTTCTCGCTGCCGATATAGCGGGTCATCTCCACGCGGAAGTCTCCTTCCCGGATCAGAGGGAAGAAGTTCACCGCACCATAGGGGATCTCCTTCACATTCGGCTTGTAGGACGGGACGACGTTCTTGACGTTTCCCACCCGGAACATCAGCGTCATGGAGCCCTTGCGCCCGACGCCGCAGCATTCGGCGCCGGCCATTTGCGCGACGGCGGCAGCGCCGGTGCAGTCGACGACGCGCTTGGCCAAGATGACCTGACGCCCGGAGCGATTCTCGATCACGCCGCCGACCACCTTGTTGCCCTCCTTGAGGATCTCGGTGAATTGCGTGTAGAAATACACCTTTACGCCGTGCTCCGCCATCAGCTCATCGGCGGAGAGCTTGAATGCCTCGGGATCCCACGGCGTGATCTGCAGATCGTTTTCGCAGCGCGAGGTATCGAACGGATAATACTTGTTCGAGCGGATCAGGTCGTAGCCGCGAATCGCGCCGCCCTTTTCGACCATACGCGTGACCAGCTTGTCGAAAACGCCCTTGATCAGGATCTTGTCGCCGGAGATCGCCACGCCCGCCTCGCAGTTTGTAACATATCCGTTTGTCAGCAGTCCGCCCAGCGCACCGAAGTACTCGACTAGCGCGACCGATGCGCCGCACTGCGCAGCGCCGATGGCCGCACCGATGCCGGCCGCGCCGCCGCCTACGACCAACACATCGACCTCGTCGACAACGGGACAGGCTTTTGCAGGAATGTTAACTGTTTTCATCGTGTCTTGTCCTCCTTATAATTCTTAATAGGTAAATATGTATTCATCGTATTTCTGCGCCTCGGGAAGTATTTCCGGCTCCAAGAGCGCTCCCTGCCTGCGCAGAGCCTCGCGGAGCTTTTTCACATCGACACTGCGCACCGGCACATCGTCACAGATGCTGAGCGCGCTGGCCGTTCCGGCCGCCTCGCCGGTCGCCATGCTGAGCGCCGTCGCCATGATCGCCGCCTCTGCGCCGGATTCGCAGGAAACCGATTTCCCGGCGGTCAGAATGTTCTCGACCTCGCTTGCGGGAACAAGCGCGCCATAGCCAATGCCATAGTATTGACCCGGCTCGAGGTAGTGCAGGTAATTCTGGCCGCCCTTTTCGGCGCTGTGAACGTCGATCCCGTAGCCGCAGAGGGCGATTGTGTCCTCGGGGACGACGCCGTTCAGCATGTCATTCACGCACACCGGCCGGCGGCCGACCAGCTTATATAGAGACATCGGCAGCGCCTCATTGCCCGAGTCGATCAGGTAGATATTCTCACAGCCGTACCAGTTCTTTCGCAGATATTCAATGATCTCCGGGATCTGGCGGCGACATTCGATCGAAGCGCGGGTCATATCCTCCACGCTGCTTCCGTCGCCGAGCGCCCGCGTCATCTCGATCCGATATTCATGGTCGCGCATCGTCGGGAAGAGGTTGATCGCGCCGTAGGGCACATCCGTTACGTTAGGCCGGTAGGTCGGCGTGACCTCACTGATCCCGCCGGCTCTGAAAAAGACGAGGATCGGCCCCTGACGGTGCGGCGCGTTGGCGCACGTTGACACGCATTCGGCGCCGGCTGCGCGCAAAAGGAACGACATCCCCGTTGCGTCGATCACACGCTTTGCCAGGATCGCGCCGCGTCCCTCCCTGTTTTCCACATAAACGCCGGTAACCCGGTTTCCACTCATAATCGGCGCGACCGCGCGCGTATACAGGATGGGTTGAATGTTGGGATGGGAGGTCAAAATCTCGTCTGCGGCGAGCTTGAAGCACTCCGGGTCAAAAATCGTGAGCTGAAGATCCTTTTCGCAGCGGGAACGGTCGAACGGATAATACTTATTAGAATGGATCAGCTCGTGCGCAGGGATCGCACCGCCGCGGCGAACCATTTCGTCTTGGATGCGCTGCCACACGCCCTTGATCAGGAGCTGGTCACCGCTGCAAACAACGCCGCCCTCTGCAAAGGTGATCAACGATTTTGGAACCGCGCCTCCGAAGCAGCCGCCTTCGTCAACGATCGCCACACGCAAATTTTCGTGATAAGCCGCGCCGACCGCAGCCCCGATCCCGGCAGGACCGCCACCAACGACCAGAACGTCTACGGTTGAGATGATTCGACAGCCGACCTCTGCGGCTTCTGACGATCCACCCATGTACATACCTCCTATTTACTATAATAATATGCTGTTTAACACTGGTTAATCGATTGCGCAAACGATTAACTTTTCGCTACGGCAAGGATAGCACAGTTTTTCCACTCTGTCAATTCCAAAAATTATGCTTATTTTTTGTATAATATGCCGAATTTTTTTATTATTTTCATTCGGCTTGACAACGAATTATCTCATCGATATAATAAACGTAATCGTTTACGCATATGAAACCAATACAGCAACGGATGAGTGAGGATAAAACCGCCTATGAGAACAGAAAAGAAACTGCCGAATATTTCAGACGTTGCGCGCGCGGCGGGCGTGTCGACCGCAACGGTATCGCACACACTGAACGGCACCCGTACCGTATCCGAGCATTCAAGAGAGCTTGTGATGAAGGCAATCCGAGAGCTGGGGTATACACCAAATGCATTTGCCCGCAGTTTCCGCACAGGAAAGAAGAATATCATTGGTTTTGTGGTCCCGGATATTTCCAACCAGTTCTTCGCCCGTTTGATCGAGACTGTTGAGAGTAGCATTTCTGCAGAGGGCTTCCATTTGATCATCGCGAACACACAAGAGAATAAGGAGCGTGAGCTGCAGCATTTGCGGTATCTTACCTCCGGAGTTGTGGACGGGATCCTGCTGGCATCGACCATGGAGTCCTACAGCGAGTTTTCTGCGGTGCTTCCGGCGTCCTTCCCCACTGTTTTGGCCGACCGGAAGGTAGACGCTGCGCCGTTTTCCTCCGTGACGGTGTCCGCGTATCAATCCGTCTACCGGAGCGTTGCCTCGCTGATCGAACAGGGGCAGCGGCGGATCGGCTTCATTACAGGCCTGAGCCGCCTGAGCACCTCGCGGGAGCGCCTTGCGGCGTACCGTCAGGCTATGTCCGATTTCGCCATTCCGATTGAGGATGGCTTTATCCAGCACGGAGATTCGATGGAGCGCAGCGCATGGAACAGCACCAGGGAGCTGCTCAAGCAAAGGTGTACTGCGATCGTTGCCTCCAATGGCCTGATGGGCACCGATGTTTATCACTGTCTTCGCGAATGCGGTATGCAGATCGGCCGGGATGTTGAGCTGGTTTGCTTTTCGGATTTTGACTCTCCTCTCCTCGAATCCTCGCCGGTACGTCTGGTGGCTCAGCCGGTCGACGAGCTGGGCAAAATGGCGGGCGAGGAGATCCTGCGCCGCATCAAGGACCGCGCCGCTGAGCAAAAGCAGATCCTTCTCAGCAGCATCTATCTGGGCGTTCTTTCGCGCCACAGCCAATAAGAGGAGCTTATTATGCGCTTGCACTGCATCGAATTGCCCGTCCCCTCGCCGGATGAAGCGGGACGCTGGCTGGAATCCGTTCTGCATTTTCTACCCGTCGACGATGGCAGACTCTATGTTTGCGGAAATTTTCGTCTGCGCCTCGTCACCGCCGAGGGGGACGCGCCGTCCCGCGCGCCGGACAAGATCGTCGGGCTTGAGCACATCGCCCTTGAGGCCCCGGATGCCGGCGCTCTGCTGCGCGCGCTGCTTTCAAAAGGCCTCGCGCCGGAGCACGATGGAGGCGATCCCTTTTTTAATCCCAAGGTTTTCGGCACGGGCACAAGGTATTTCAATTTGATCGCCCCCTTTGGAACAAAATTTGAATTCTGCCAGCGCCTTGACAAGGACTACCCGCCTGACTCTGCGGAAATACTCGGCCTGGAGCACATCGGCCTTTCCGCGCGCGATTTTGCCGCATCATTCCGGGAGCTGAGTGCATACGGCTTCCGACCTCAGTTTGCGCCGGTCGAAAACGATACGGCGCGCGGCCGTGTGCAGTGCGTTGTGCTCGACGGCCCCGCACCCATTGAGCTGTACAGCTTTGAAGGAGCGCAGGCGTTTCCGGAGGCGGATCCGACCCGCGCCCCGAGACTCGTGTTCCGCGCCAACGCGGAGGCCTCCCTCAAAGAACGCAACGGCGCGTGCATCCGCTGCGAAGCAGCGCCGAAATACGACATTGTTGCGCTTGGAGAAGCCTTGATCGACTTTGTTCCCGGCGGACAGCAGGAGAGCGGGAAGGTGTCCTATCTGGGCGCTCCCGGCGGCGCTCCGAGCAATGTTTTGGCCGCCGCCTCCCATTTGAATATGCAGACCGCATTTATCGGCAAAGTCGGCAATGACGTCTTCGGGCGGCTGATCCGCAGCACAATGGAGCGCAACGGCATATGCACCGACGGCCTTTTGCGCAGCGAGACGGAGCCGACCACCTTGGCGTTTGTCTCTCTGGACGAGCGCGGGGATCGATCCTTCAGCTTTTACCGCCAGCATAGCGCCGACTGTATGCTCCGATCCGCCGAGCTGCCGCTGACGCTTCTGGAGCAAGCGGGTATCTTCCATTTCGGCTCGGTCTCCATGACTGCCGAGCCGGCTCGATCCGCAACGCTTGACGCCGTGAAATATGCCAAAGCAAAGGGCGCGGCGATCGCGTTTGACCCCAACCTCCGTTTGCCGCTTTGGCCCGATACCGACTCCGCCTATCATGCAATCTGCGAGGGACTGCGCTATGCCGACCTTGTCAAGCTTTCCGAGGAGGAGCTTGAATTTCTGACAAAGGCCGCCGATCACACGGCCGGAATGCGGGAGCTTCTGGAACGTTACGATATTCGGATGCTTGTCGTTACGCTTGGCGCCGACGGCTGCCTCTGCCTATGTAGAAACGGCGTTTTTCTGCGGCAGCACACGATTCAGGTCACCGCGCTGGACACCACCGGCTCCGGAGACGCCTTCTGGGGAACCTTCCTTTCCGAGCTGCTGCTCTGCGACTGCTGCGACAGAATTCCCGCGCCGCAGGTTTTGCAGCACATTCTCGGCGTTTCCTGCGTGGCCGGTTCGCTGACCGCAACCGCTTTTGGCGCGGTTCCCGCCATGCCGACAGCCTCCGCGCTCCACGCCGGTATGCTTCGGCTGCTCGAGCGCTAGCCCGCTCCTGCAGCGCAGGACCGAACGGCTGTACACTTGAAGGACACAGGATTCACAACAAAGTGGCAATGCACATTGTCGGTGTTCAGGTGAACGGTAACCAGCACCTGATATCGGTCGCCCCACATTCGCCGTGCGGTTTCCTTGCCGATGGCGAACGCCCGCTCCGGTGTAACCTCACCCTCACGAAAACTCTGAATGCCGTGGTAACCGACCACCTTGCCACGCAGACCAAACCGTCGCTGTACGGCGATCATTTCGGCGCAGGCGTTCTGCGCCGAGCAGTTGATGCCGCCGACAAATATTTTGCGGTCGGTCTTGTTATCGTTCTCTGCGTAGCGCAGGGCGGCGTACAAATCCTCGTCGAGATATTCCAGTGCGGTGGTTTTGTCGGGATTGTCGGCGTAGTCCAGCGTGGCTTTCAGGTTTTTGAACACAGGCCAAAAGCCTGTCACCGCCATAGCGCATCATCCCTTTTCCGGCAGCAGAAATTCTGCTGTGATCTGTTTCAGCACCATGCAGATTTCTTTGTCCAGCTCCGGTGAACTGGCTTTATCCGCAAGCTCGCCAAGCTTTTCAAGACAAGCAAAAAGAGCGTCGGGCGGAACCGCTCTTGGCTCATGCGCCGGAAATCGACGAAGCCGATGTTCCGGAAGCGGACGAGGAGCCGGAGCCGCCCAAAGCCCCCGTTCCAACTCGGACACCACCGGCTAAGCCGGATTTTGTCACTGCTGCTTTCGGCGTGAAATCTCCGATCGTTCCCGCAAAGCCCCAGCAGCCCGAAAAACCGAAGGTCGATGTTTCCGGCGTTGCCGTTGGGAGCGCTGTGGCTCACGCTAAGTTCGGCATCGGCAAGGTGATCGAGCTGAACAGGGGATATGTGACCGTCCGCTTTGAACAGGGTGAGAAGCGCTTTATTTTCCCCGATGCGTTTGAATCCGGATTCTTGAAAGCGCAATAGGCAAAAAGAGGCCCTTCGTATCATTTTCTTGACTTGATACGAAGGGCCTTTCTTATGTATAGATTACTTGATGATAGACAGTTTCGGATGCATGGTCTCGGCAGGAATACATCCGCCCGACCCACTCCATTTGGTCGTTGGCTTTCAGCGCTTCCGTAATGCCCTCTGCATCTGCCATTTGCTTTACCAGCCGAATCCACAAAAGCAAGGGGCTGGAATACTCTGCTGTATATTTTGTTGGATTGGAAGACTCTGCTTTCTGGAACTTTAGGAACCAGCCGGATGAAGATCGCTGCACATTCTTTGTGGCATTATCCCGTGCAAAGGAATCGGTTACTTTCACATTCTGTAAACGAAGAACAGGTATGAGACATCCAATGCAGCAGCACAACGCAATTAATGAGTTTTTAATTTATTGCAAAAACCGGGAATTGCAGAAGTAAAAACCGTATCTTAGAATTCAGCTTCTTTAGTTTGATTACTTCATATCTTCTTTTTTATTTCCTTGGTTAAATTGAGTTTGAAAATGAGGGAATACCGCAGTACACCTTTTTTGAGCTTCATGTACAGGAAAGTCATCACAGCACACCCCTCCTTAGCATTGAAGGTATACAAATGTAAAGTTTTAGAACGCTTCAGAAATATAGAAAAAGCGCCGTCTCGGGATCACTCCCAAGACGGCGCTTTTCTGTTGTAGATCAGAGCGAACACTTCACGGCGAAACCGCCGCTGAAGAAATAGGTGTTCGTCCGAACCTTGTTTGGTGGACCTGAAGAGACTCGAACTCTCGACCTCTCGGATGCGAACCGAACGCTCTCCCAGCTGAGCTACAGGCCCATATTGAATTCAGCGGGGATATTATAGCACATTTCCCGGAAAAATCAATCCTTTTGAAAAAATTTTTCCGGTTTTGGGGCTGTGTGGCTCATGGATCGTGCGGGGCCGCGCATACTACATAGCGAAAACGAACGGGAGGCGCAGGGTATGGAGTCGATCTGGGAGAAAACGTGCAAGGGGCCGGCGCGGCCGCCGCTTTACGGCAAAGCGCAGGCGGACGTGGCCGTGATCGGCGGCGGGATGACGGGCATTCTGACCGCGCTGGAGCTGCAGGAGCGCGGCCTGCAGGTCGTCGTCGCAGAGGCCGGGCATGTCGGGGGCGGCCAGACGGGCCGCACGACGGCGAAGCTCACCGCACAGCATGGAGCCATTTACGCCGGGCTGATCGAGCGGCTCGGCCGGGAAAAGGCGGCGATGTACGCGCGGGCCAACCGGAGCGCCGTGGAGCGCTGCTGCGCGCGCATCGAGCTGGAGCACATCGACTGCGATCTGGAGCGCGCGGACTCGTGGCTCTACTCCTACGACCGGGAGGATGCCCTGCTGCGCGAGGCAGAGGCGGAGCGGGCGCTCGGGCTGGACGCGTCGTTCGAGCCGGACACCCCTCTGCCACTGCGCGTATGCGGCGGCGTGCGGCTGCGCGGGCAGGCGCAGTTCCATCCGCTGAAGTTCCTGCAGGCGCTGGCCGACCGGCTGACGATCTACGAGCGCACGCCGGTCGAGCACGTCGAGGGCGGCACGCTGTTCACCCCGCGCGGAACGATTGAGGCCGGGCGCGTGGTATTTGCGTCGCACTACCCGTTCGTGAACGTGCCGGGGCTTTACTTTGCGCGGATGCATCAGGAGCGCTCCTACGCCATCGCGCTGCAGAACGCCGTTCTGCCGGCAGGCATGTATTACGGGCTGGAACCGAACGCATGGTCGCTGCGCAGCTACCGTGGGACGGTCATCCTCAGCGGCGGCGCGCACCGCACCGGCCGGAACGGCGGCGGGCACTATGCCGCCCTGCGCGAGGCGGCGCAGGCGCTGTTCCCCGGCAGCCGCGAGGCGGCGCACTGGTCGGCGCAGGACTGCATGACGGCCTCCGGCGTGCCGTATATCGGGCGGTTCTCCGCAAGGGACCCGCAGTGGTATGTGGCGACGGGCTTCCGCAAATGGGGCATGTCGAATGCCATGGCCGCGGCGGAGCTGCTGACGGCCCTGATCTGCGACGGCAGCCATCCGGATGCCGCGGTCTTTGACCCCGGCGATCTGCTGCAGCAGCGGCCGGGCCGCATTGCGGAGGAGGGCCTGCAGGCCGCGCGCGGGCTGGGCCGGCGCGTGCTCCACGGGCCGGTCCCGCAGGCGGACGAGCTGGCCGTCGGCGAGGGCGGCCCGGCGGAGCTGGACGGAAAGCAGATGGGCGTGTACCGCGCAACGGAAGAGCTGTATTACGCCGTGGAGCTGCGCTGCCCGCATCTCGGCTGCCGGTTGGAGTGGAACCCGGACGACAAGAGCTGGGACTGCCCGTGCCACGGCTCGCGCTTTGACGTGCAGGGCCGCTGCCTGACGGAGCCCGCGCAGACGGACCTGCCCGCCTGCTGCAGGAGAAGAAGCTGAAGGCAAGCGGAAAATGGATCGTGGAAAGTTGCGCAAGGCTGCCAGCCACGCTTTGTAAGGGAGGGGACAGCCCGGCCCGACGGCGCGCTGCCGATTCGTACCGGCCTCCGTTAAAACGGTAACAGCCGATTGCGTCTGTAGCGGCGTGCCCTTTACGGGTACGCCCTGTACAGGAATATTCAACCGCGTAAGGGCACTGGTGCACCGCCGCACCCACCTGATGTGTCATTCCGAGGAGCGAAGCGACGTGGCAATCTCGCAGAACACGGCAGGACAACTGGGAAGCCATCGGCGAAATCGCAACTGCCTTCCCGAGATTGCCACGTCGGCCTGCGGCCTCCTCGCAATGACAAATTTGGGGGCTGATGCCATTTTAACGCCAGCCTGTACCAGCCGGAAGTTTTGCGCCGGGCCCGGCTGTCCGCTCCCCTACTATGGCGGGTGCGGTCGACGGAGTGCGCGGAAATCTGCAGCTGCCAATGGCGCGCAGGGAACTCCGCTGCAGACACCGGCCCGGCGGGGACGCCGCCGGGCCGGGAACTGTTTTTGATTATTGGACGATGATCTTTCCGTCGGCGAAGTCCGTGATCACGCAGCCGCCTGCCGGGAACTGGTAGGTATCCTTCAGGTCTCTTAAATGCAGCGTAACTTCACCGGGACTTTTGGAGACGATCCGGAGCGTATTGTCCTGCCAGTATACCTGCAGGTCGCTCTCCTGCTCGCCGGTCAGTGTGTAATAGAATTCGTCTGTGCTTGGAAAGGATACTTGCCCAAACCATCCCCTTGCACTGTATGAAGCTACCTCACCCTTCAGACGGAAGCCGGTCGCTGTCAGCTCCAGCCACTGATCATCTGCCTCATTCATCAGTTCGATTAGGAGATAAATTTTATCGCTATCTACCCGCATCCATGCATTTTTGGATGTGACTTCAAAACGCAGCTTTTCCGTATCTGGAATCAGGTACTTTGGCATTGTAGCTGTAACACCCATTGGCCAGGTACTTTCACGCAGGATTTCCATCGTAGAATCCGCTGTTACCTCACCGTCAGCTCCTGTATGCAGGTATTTGCCTTCCGCGTTGTATAGCCAATTACTAATGTAGTAGGGAGAAACCCAGATGTTTGTCATCGGTTCCGATTTCTGCTTTGTGCAGCCGAACAGGAGGGAGGAAATGGCTATTGCAACAAAAAGTACGGTTGCTTTATAAGGCGTAAAATATTTCACGAGTGCAGCCTCCTCTGCAATTGATTATTGGACTTGGACAGTGATCTTTCTAGCTTTCAATTTAGTCCACCACCGAGTTCGGGTACTTGATCACAAAACCTCCTGGTGGCATTTCTCGTGGTTCACCCATCATGTCCTCAATAGCAAGTTTCGATGTTTGGACCGTCGAAACATGCAGGCCATCTTCGCCCCAGGTGAGATGCACGCAGGTCTCGTCCTCGCCTCTAAGAGAGTTGAGTCTAAGCTGTATTTCTGAAGAAACTTGGTACGATACATCATAAGACATACCTTGTCCAACTATCTTGACCTCGTCTGCCGTTACAAGGATTTCCACCGTCTCCGAAGTGAATTCCACATTCAGGCGGAAAAACAGCTGTTCGCACTGCACGTTGACCCAGCCGCTCCCTCCGGTCAGGACAAAGCGCAGTTGTTTGGTATCCGGAAGTCGCTGGCTGCTCATGCCGTTGATATCCGGTCCCTCTGCCTCCAGAACCTCCATCGTTGCGCCGTCAGTGCAGAGCCGATCGCCCTGCGCGTTATAAACGGCGTTCTCCGGATGGGCTTGATAGCATTCCGGCGTGATCCAAATTTTGGTCATAACGGGCAAATCCGCTGGCACTGTCGTCTCCGTCGGTTCTGCTGACGAAGCAGCCGTTGGGGCGCAGGCCGATAAAAATACCAAAGAAAGAATAAGCAATATCGCCAATAAAACTAACATCAACCTTATTCGCATTGTCGCGCCCTCCTTTTTATCAGCCAGACAGCGTGTTGCCTTGTTCAACAAGATTGGGTGTGCCAGAGACTAGGGCGGTTATACAGAGGATTGTCCTGCTTTTTTTCTCAACACCTACATAAATAGAGCTAATGCCATACTGCACCGACCAGCATCGCACGACTGAGAAAGGAATTCGGTTCAAACTTCGCGGAGGATGTTCCGTTCATCAGGCCATTATCTGTTACATAGTTGATCGCGTCAAAGTAATCCGGAAAAGCAGAGCGAGTCACATCGGAATAGGCCGAGGCCAGCGGTACGGTGAGAGAAACCAACAGCGCAGCGAGCAAAAGGATGCTGCACAGACAAGTCAAATGATGTTTTTTCACGTCTCTTCTTCCTTTCTTATATTCTACTTTCTGTGGCGACAGAATCGTTCGTTCCGGGGACTCCCTTCCTTCCTAGGTAAGTCCAGCATATCACCCCTTAACTTTTTTGTCAATATTTTTACAGAAAATATCCCGTAATTTTCAATAATATGCAGTGCGGTAAATGGAAAAAGTCCCGGCGGAGGTGCCGCCGGGACGATGTGCGAAGGAATTTCGAATTCGCTGTGGGTAGCCTGTGATCCGGCCGGGCGCTGCGAGCTTGCCACGGTCCCTTTGGGGCCCCGCAATGGCAAATCCGGGGCCTTCATTCCCGCAGGGTGCCGCCGTTGTTCCACACGGCTGTCGAGCAGAGATAGAGCACGTCCGTCGCATCGGACAGGTCTGCATAGTCCGCCAGCCGGGCGGCAGAGATATAGCGCAGGTCCACGAGCGTGATGCGCTCGAATGAGCCGAGCAGCAGCGGCGCGAGCGACGAGCCGAACGAGTCGCGGAACAGCACGAGGTGCCGCCCGTTGTGCACGTTGGGCGACGTGACGGTCAGGACCGCCTGCGCGCCGGAGAGGAAGACGTCGTAGCCGTCCGTCCCGTCCAGCAGCTCCGGCCGGTAGACCGGCTGCGCGCCGTCCAGCTCCGGGCCGGTGACCTCGGCGGCCTTCGTGTCGGCGCTTTCGAGGTACGTCAGCGTATCCGGGGCCATCGGCAGGGCCGCCTGCCCGTAATACGCGCCGTAAAACGGAGAGAGCGTTTTTTCCGTGAAGGTCCCCGGCGCGTCCGCGCCCAGCGCTTCGCAGATGGCTGCTGCGACGGGGAGCAGCCGCTCCTGCCGCCAGTGGGGGTCCGTTTTGTAATAGTCGTCTGCGGGCAGCAGGTCCCAGATGTCGATCTCCGTCATACCGGGCAGGGCCTCGCGCACGATGCCGCGCAGCGTCTCCGTGTCCAGCCGCGGGCGGCCGGTCTCTGCCTTTGCATTTTTATCCGGCACGATGACATAGTGTGCCGGAAGCGACGGGAAATATTTCTCCTGCACGGCGGAAAAGACCGCTGCGGCATGGCGCACCTGCTTTTCCTGCAGCGGGCCGTCCATGCGGAAGGCCCCGCCGCCCTGCAGATAGATGCCGTGGATATCCGCCTGCCCGAGGCCGTAGAGCCGCACGAGGCTGTTGACCGTGCGCAGCTGCTCACGCAGCGGGAACTGGTCAAGCATATATTCCTCAAGCTTGTCCGAAAAGCCGGAAGACAGGGGAGGAAGCTGCGCCAGCCGCCGCCGCTCACTGCGGGATACTTCCCGGTCCGGCAGGGCGAGATGCAGCAGGGAAAAGCCGAACAGCACCGCGAGGAACACGGCCGCCGTGGCGATGGATGCTTTGCGTTTCATGGCTCACCTCAGAAGCGGAAATAGAGGAAGGGGTTGAACGAGCCGTCCACGAGCGCGGCCGTTGCGGCAAGGAGCAGCAGGCCCGTCAGCACCGGCCCGAGCACGGCCGAGACGGGGTGCGGCTCCAGCCTCTGCCACAGGCGCTTCGGCAGACGGGTTGCACCGACGGCCCCAAGGACGAGCACGCCCGCGAAGCTGCGCAGGGCATAAAGCGCGTCCGCGTCCCACAGCGGCGCACCGCCGAACATGGCCCGGAGCGTCTGCCCACAGGCCTGCAGGCTCTCGGCGCGGAACAGAACGAAGCCGAGCGTCACGAGCAGGAGCAGCAGCGCATGCTGCACGGCAGCGGGCGCACGGGCCAGCCGTTTTCCGAGCCAGAGCCGTTCTGTCAGTAGGAGCAGACCGAAATAGCCGCCCCACAGCACAAAATTCCACGCCGCGCCGTGCCACAGGCCCGTCAGCAGCCAGACGACGGCAACATTGCGGATCCATTTGGCGCGGGTCGTGCGGCTGCCGCCCAGCGGGATATAGACATAGTCCCGGAACCACTGCCCGAGCGTCTGATGCCAGCGCCGCCAGAAGTCCGTCACGGAGCGGGCAAGATACGGATAGTCGAAATTCTCCGGGAACGTGAAGCCGAACATCCGCCCGAGGCCGATGGCCATGTCGCTGTAGCCCGAAAAGTCAAAATAAATCTGCAGCAGATAACCCACGGCTCCGAGCCACGCACCGAGCACCGTTGCGTTCCCGGCGGAGGACACCAGCTCGCCCAGCACATTGGCAAGCAGGACCTTTTTGCCCAGACCGACGGTAAAGCGCCGCGCGCCCGTACCGATGTCCTCGAGGCAGAAGCGCCGCGTGTGCAGCTCGGCCTCGATATCGGAATAGCGGACGATCGGCCCGGCGATGAGCTGCGGGAACAGGCAGACGAACGTGGCGAACGTCGCGAGGTTCCGCTGCGGCCGGACGCGCCCGCGGTAGACGTCGATGGTGTAGCTCATGGTCTGGAACGTATAAAAGCTGATGCCAAGCGGCAGGCGCACACCTGTCAGCGGCAGGGAAAGGCCGAACAGACCGTTCACCGTCGTCAGGAAGAAGTCGGCGTATTTGAAAAAGCCGAGCAGCCCGAGATTCAGAAGGACGGAGACCGCCAGCGCCAGCTTTGCTGTCCGCGTGCCGCGCCGCCGCTCGATGCACAGGCTGAGCGCCCAGTCCGAAACGGACGAGAGCAGCAGCAGGAATACATACACAGGCTCGCCGAACGCATAGAACAGCAGGCTTGCGATCAGCAGAACGGCATTCCGCCCACGCTGCGGCGCGAGAGCGTAGACCGCGAGCGTGAGCGGAAGAAAGGCATAGAGGAATACCGCGCCGGAGAATACCATCTCAGCTCCAGAGCGCGTTGAAGTTGGCGGTGAGGGCGTCGGTCACGTCGCTCCAGGACATGACGAGCAGCACGGTGCAGTTGTGCACGAGCACGGCCGTCTTTTCGGCCTCGACGCATACCCACTTGGCCGGGTTCAGGTTGGCTTCCACGTCAGCGGCGAGCTGCTTGGCCGTCTCGGCATCCTGCGCGCGCATGAGCACGACGGAGTGCGGCACGGCGTTGATGAGCGCGTCGGCATCAATGGCCTCGACGCCGTCGGGCATTGCGGTGAAGGCGAAGTATTCGAAGTTGTCCTTCGTCAGCGTCGTGGTCTCAGTGTCCGGCAGGTCGGCGACGTCCTTCGTGATGGAGGTGAGGATGTCCTGCAGCGTCATTGTGTCGCCCGGCTTCGTGTTCGACTCGGCGGGGGAGCCTGCGCAGGCGGCAAGGCCGAAAACAAGCAGGACGGCAAGGAGCAGTGCGGTCAGTTTTTTCATGTTCATGATTTCCTTTCGAAAATGGAATACGGCTATTAGACGGCGCAATTCTCTGCGGGTTCCATAAAAATTTCCCGGTGGGAAATCAGCTTGTCAAAAAAGTCCCTTTGGGCTTTTTCGCCAAGCTGCTTCCGAAATTGCAAAATAGAATTTTGTATTATTATTTTGCAATTCTGCCGCTGCGGCGGGTTATGGAACGTGAAAGGACACCCTGACGGTTTCCTTTCACACTTTTCTTCCCTCCGAAACTTTCGGCTTGGCAGGTTTTTTGACAGTCTGAGAGAATATCCTCCCCACCGGGACCAAATTTTATGCGTGCCCGGAATATGCGCGCTCGGCCATCAGGGCGACCTCCTCGCGCGTGGCGTAGCCGCCGGGGCGCGTGCCGTCCGTGATGCCGTGCGCCATGGCGCGGGCCAGCTCCTCCTGCGCCCAGCTGCTCGCCTTGCTGCCCGTTCCCTCCAGAACGGTGCGAATGCGCGCATCGATGCGGGCATCAAGCTCCTGCAGTGTCAAATCCTCCGCCTCCTTTTCCGCCGGCCTGCGCAGCAGCGCGGCCGTCTCCCGCCGAAAATCGTCCATGGTCTTCCCAAACCGCGGGAACCAGTGCGCCACGTCGCCGTGGGCACTGGCAATGCCGCGGCGATTGCCCTCCGCGTGGTCGAGCACGACGCCGTCTGCCAGCGGGTCCAGCCCGAACCGGCGGCAGAGATAGGCCGTCAGCTCGACGGCTTCGCGGTACACCGCCGTAAAATAGGCCCGGTCGTCCAGTCCGTCCTCGCAAATTTCAAAGGCCAGGTGCGTCCGGTTGCCGGACCGGCCGCAGTGCCAGGCCTGCACCTCCCACGGCAGCGTCTGATAGACCGCGATGCCGCCGCCGGCCTTTTTGCCCAGAAATGCGTGGACGCACACCGGAAGTCCCGGCCGGTTCCAGTCATTGTCATAGCGGTTTTTGCCCAATTCGCCGTCGTCCGGCTGCACATAGCGGCGCAGATACGGATTGTTCGCGCCCGTGGAGTGTACCATGACGCCGCGCGGGACGAGCGGTGTGCCGCGGCGGCAGCAGTCGTTCCGCGTGAGGATGCATTCATGCAGCTCCATGCTTTCGCCTCCCTTCGCGCCAGCTTATGCCGAAGCCCGGCGCGCGGTTCCTGAATTTTCTGTGAATTTTACGCCCGCCGTGTGCGCTGCGCTTGCAATCCGTCCCCGCGATTCGCTATACTATATAAATAAGGCAACACCGCACAATTGCAGTTTCGGCCTTCGCCGGATATTTTTCGCCGAATGCTCTCCCTGAATTATGCGGTGCTGCCATAAACAGAATCGTGGTGAACCCGAAGGAGGTCCCGGAATGGGAGAAGCATTCATCCGTTTTGAAAATGTGGAAAAAATTTACGGCTCCGGTGAGGGCGCGGTCCGTGCCCTGCACGACGCGAGCTTTACGATCGGAAAAGGCGAGATCTGCGTCATCGTCGGCCCGTCCGGCGCGGGCAAGACGACGCTTCTGAACATCCTCGGCGGCATGGACACCCTGACGAGCGGCCGCGTCTTTCTGAACGACCGCGAGGTCTCGGCCTTTGACCGCCGCCAGCTTGCGGACTACCGGCGCCGCGACATCGGCTTCGTGTTCCAGTTTTACAACCTTATCCCGAATCTGACGGCGCTGGAGAACGTGGAGCTTGCCTCGCAGATCGTCCGCGACTCTCTGCCCGCGCCGCAGGTGCTCACGGACGTCGGCCTCGGCGAACGCATGAGGAATTTTCCGGCCCAGCTCTCCGGCGGCGAGCAGCAGCGCGTGGCCATCGCCCGCGCGCTGGCAAAAAAGCCGAGCCTGCTGCTGTGCGACGAGCCGACCGGCGCGCTGGACTATGCCACGGGAAAGCAGATCCTCGCCCTGCTGCAGGATCAGAGCCGGAAGAACGGTATGACCGTCGTCATCATCACGCATAACTCCGCGCTTACTGCCATGGCCGACCGCGTCATCGGCATCCGCAACGGCACCGTGGCCTATGCCCACCTGAATGAGCACGTCACGCCGGTGGAGGAGATCGAATGGTAACGGGCAGCGCCTGGCGGAAGAACAACCGCCGCGAGCTGCGCCATTCGCTCGGGCGGTTTCTGGCCATCGTCGCCATCGTTGCCCTCGGCGTCGGTTTCTTTGCGGGCCTGAAGGTCGCGCAGCCCGCCATGCTCCGCACCGGATCGCAGTATGTGCAGAAAACGGAGCTGTTTGACTACCGTCTTGTCAGCACGCTCGGCCTGACGCAGGAGGACGCCGATTATTTTGCCGGGCTGGACGGCGTGCGGGCTGCCGAGGGCGCACGGAGCGTCGACCTCACGGCCGAGTTTGAAGACGAGGGCATGACGCTCAAGGCGCTGACGCTCTCCGATGCGGTCAACCGCCCCAGCCTGACGGCCGGGCGCATGCCGGAGCGTGCGGACGAGTGCCTTGCCGATGCCGACCGCTTCACGGAGGCCGACCTCGGCAAAACGCTCACGGTGCAGGCCGCGTCCGTGGACGATGCGTTCACGCAGACGGCCTTCACCATCGTCGGCCTTGCGGAAACACCGCTGTATCTCGGCGCGGAGCGCGGTACGACGAGCCTCGGCGGCGGCACACTGAACGGCTTCGTGCTGCTGCAGCCTGAGGCGTTCGCCATGGACTATTTTACGGAAATTTACCTGCTGCTGGACGGCACGCAGGGTACGGACCTCTATTCCGATGCCTACGATGCCGCCGTCGACGCCGTGCGTCCTGCGCTGACCTCCGCGCTGAAGGAACGCGCGCAGAAGCGCTATGACGACATCATCGACGAGACGCGCGACGCGCTTTCCAAGGCGCAGAAGGAATATAACGACGGCCTTGCGGAATATCAGGAGCGGCGCGCGCAGACCGAGCAGGAGCTTGCTGACGCCCGCACGCAGCTCGACGACGGCGCGCAGCAGCTGGAATACAACCGTGCCCGCCTCACGCAGGCCGAGTCTCAGCTGGCCGGCGGCGAAAAGGAGCTGGAGGCCGGGCAGAAGGAGTATGACGAAGGCCTTGCCGCCTTCACGCAGGCAAAGCAGGACGCGCTCGACCAGCTCGATGCCGCACAGGCCCAGATCGACGCCGCGCAGAAGCAGCTCGATGACAGCGGCATCCTCGTGCAGTATGAGGCCCTGCAGATCACGCGCCGCCAGCTCACCGAGCGTCTTGCCTCACAGGAGCCGGGCAGCGCCGAGGCCCTGCTGACGCAGGGACTGATCGAAGCGACGGATCTGCTGCTGCGCCAGTTTGAGCAGAGCGAGGCCTATCAGGGCTATCTGCAGCTGCAGCAGGCGCAGGCGGAGCTGGATGCAAAGCGCAGCGAGGCCATGCAGACACTGAATGAAAAACAAGCGGAGCTCGATGCGGCCAAGCAGAAGCTCGAGGACGGCAAAAAGCAGCTCGAGAGCAGCCGCAGCGAGATCGCAGCGGGCTGGGCCGCCGTGAACGCCGCGCAGGCTGAGCTGGAGCAGGGCGAGGCCGACTATGCTGCCGGAAAGGCCGAGGCGGAAAAGCAGTTCGCCGATGCCGAGGCGAAGCTTGCCGACGGCAGGCAGCAGCTCGAGGACGCACAGGTCGAGGTCGACAAGCTTGAGCACCCGAAGAGCTATGTACTTGACCGCAGCACGAACACGGGCTATGTCTCGTTTGAGAACGACAGCTCCATCGTCGCGGGCGTCGCGAAGGTGTTTCCGCTGTTCTTCTTCGCCGTGGCGGCTCTCGTGTGCATCACGACCATGACGCGCATGATCGATGAGCAGCGCACGCAGATCGGTACGCTCAAGGCCCTCGGCTACAGCGACGGCACCATCGCATGGAAATATATGTCCTATTCCGGCGGCGCGGCGTTGCTGGGCTGCGCGCTCGGCTTTGCCCTCGGCACATGGATCTTCCCACTGTTCATCTGGATGGGCTATTCCATGCTATATGACTTTGCGCCCATCGTCTATGTGTTCGACGGCTGGCTGCTCATCATCTCCGTTCTGGCGGCGCTGGCCTGCTCGGCGGGCGTGACGTGGCTTTCCTGCCATGCGGAGCTGCGCGAGAACCCCGCGAATCTCATGCGCCCGAAGGCCCCGAAGGCCGGCAAGCGCATCCTGCTCGAGTATATTCCGTTCGTATGGAACCGCCTGTCCTTCCTGCACAAGGTCTCCATCCGCAATATCGTGCGCTATAAAAAGCGCCTGTTTATGATGCTGCTGGGCGTCGGCGGCTGCACGGCCCTCATCGTTGCTGGTCTCGGCCTGCGCGATTCCATCTCCACCGTCGTGGACGATCAGTTCCAGGGCGTCACGCACTATCAGATCGCCGTCACGTTCGTCTCGCCCATGGACGAGGCGCAGCAGCAGGCCTTCCGCGAAAAATATGCGGACGAGATGACGCAGTGCATCTTTGTGCACGCCGCGGCCTATGAGGCGCGCACGTCCGGCGGCATCAACAAGGTCAACGTCATTGCGACGGACGACCCCGCCATCACGCAGGCCATCGACCTGCATGAGAACGGCAGGACCGTCGCCTGGCCGCAGCAGGGCGTGCTGCTCGACGCTGCGCTGGCGCGGGATACCGGGGTCTCTGTGGGCGAGACGCTCCCGGTCTCCGTGGACGACACGACGAGCGTCAATCTCCCCGTCGCCGGAACGTTCGAGAATTATGTCTACCACTATGCCTACATGACGGCGGAGACCTACAGGGACCTGTTCGGCGCAGACTGCGAATATAGCACGGCCTACATCCTCACGGACGGCGATGCCTACGCGCTCGGCGCGGCGCTGTCATCCAACTCCCGCGTCGCGTCCGTCACGGTCTCCGAGGCCCTGCAGGACATTGTGGACAACACCATGAAGAGCCTGGACTACATCGTCGGCCTCGTCGTGGTCTGCGCCTGCGCGCTGGCGCTCGTCGTGCTCTTTAACCTCTGCAACATCAGCATCACGGAGCGCGTGCGCGAGATCGCCACGGTGAAGGTCCTGGGCTTCTACCACCGCGAGACGCTGAACTATGTCTTCCGCGAAATTCTGCTTCTGACATTCTGCGGTGCGCTCGTCGGCCTGCCGGCGGGCTGGGCGCTGCACCGGTTCATCATGCAGAATATCCGCATCAGCCTCGTCTCGTTCCACATCCACGTCACGCCGCTGAGCTATGCGCTGGCCTTCGCCGCCACGCTGCTGCTGGCCGTGGCCGTGTGCCTGTGCCTCATCCGCAAGATCGACCGCATCTCTATGGCCGAATCCCTCAAATCCATCGAATGAGAAAAACCGCGCTGCCGGAAACGAACCGGCAGCGCGGTACAGACTGTCAAAAACCTGCTTAGCCGAAAGTTTCGGAGGGAAGGAAAG
>NZ_DBFZUT010000032.1:0-30863 GCF_048519415.1 Faecousia sp.
TTTTTTGTTATGGAATGCAGTGCAAATCGTAGGGGCGAGGCATGCCTCGCCCGTCCGCGGAGCGGCAATCGGACGGCCGAATCGATGCGCCGCACCGCTCCCCGCGCCATGCCCCTTGATGTGTCATTATGAGGCCCCAACGGGGCCGTGGCGCCCTGAGCGCGCAGCGCGAGGAAGTGCCCTTGGGGTGCAATCTCGCAGTACCCGGTCAGATAACAGGAAAGCCTCGGCGAATTCGCAGACTGTTGCGTGAGATTGCCACGTCGCTTCGCTCCTCGCAATGACACGTCAGGGTGGTGCGGCGGTGCACCAGCGTCCTTACGCGGTTGAATAGCCCCGTACAGGGCGCTCGCTGAGCGCCGCTACAGACGCAATCGGTTGGTACGTTTTTATCGGAAGCTGGTACGGACTGCAAGTGCCTTCCCGAGATTGCCACGGGCGCGAAGCGCCCTCGCAATGACAAATCGGGGGCCATCACCGTTTTAGCGATAGCCCGTGCGAATCGTTCGTGCAGCGCCGGGCCCGGCTGTCCGCTCCCCTACAGCGCATCATCGGCGGCCTCGCGTCATTTTCCGCTTACTCTTCTTTCGCCCAATCGAGGCTCCTGCCGACGGCCTTTGCCCAGCCGCGGCGATTTTTTTCGCGCTGCTCGGCCGTCATATGCGGCAGGAAGCTGACATCGCACCGCCACTGGCGGCGCAGCTCGTCCGGATCGTGCCAGATGCCGACGGCGAGCCCGGCCAGATACGCCGCGCCGAGGGCCGTCGTCTCGCGGATGACGGGGCGGCGCACCGGCGTGGCCAGCATGTCCGCCTGGAACTGCATGAGGAAGGCATCGCGGCTCGCACCGCCGTCGACGCGCAGCTCGCGCAGCGGCACGCCGGTGTCCTTCTCCATGGCGGCGACGAGGTCCATGCTCTGGTAGGCGATGGATTCCTGCGCGGCGCGGATGATGTGCTCGCGCTTCGTGCCGCGCGTGATGCCGACGATGGCCCCGCGGGCGTACATATCCCAATACGGCGCGCCGAGGCCCGTGAAGGCCGGGACAAAATACACGCCGCCGGTGGAGTCGACCTTCTGCGCATAATACTCCGCGTCGCTCGCCTCGCTGAGGAAGCGCATCTCGTCGCGCAGCCACTGGATGACGGCCCCACCGACAAAGACGCTGCCCTCGAGGGCATAGGTCACATGGCCGCCGAGCCCGGCCGCAATGGTCGTGACAAGACCGTGGCGGCTGACGCAGGGCGTCTCGCCCGTGTTCATGAGCAGGAAGCAGCCCGTGCCGTAGGTATTCTTGGCCTCGCCGGGGGCGAAGCAGCACTGGCCGAACAGCGCGGCCTGCTGGTCGCCCGCCGCGCCCGCGATGGGAATTTCCACACCCTGGATGTTGCAGGTGCCGAAGTCGCCGCTGCTCGGGCGGACGTCCGGCAGCATGCAGCGCGGGATGCGCAGGACCTGCAGGAGCGTCTCGTCCCAGTCGAGGCGGCGGATGTCAAAGAGCATGGTGCGTGAGGCGTTTGTCACGTCCGTTGCGTGGACGCGGCCGCGCGTCAGCTTCCAGATGAGCCACGAATCCACTGTGCCGAACAGCAGCTCACCGCGCTCGGCGCGCTCCTGCGCACCGGGCACATGGTCGAGGATCCACCGAATTTTTGTAGCCGAGAAATAGGCGTCCGGCACAAGGCCCGTGACGGTCCGAATGTGCTCCGTCAGCCCGCCGGCGCGCAGCCGGTCGCACAGGGCGGCCGTGCGGCGGCACTGCCAGACGATGGCAGGGTAAATGGGGCGGCCCGTGGCCTTTTCCCAGACGATGGTCGTCTCGCGCTGGTTCGTGATGCCGATGGCGGCGATCTCCGCGGGGTCGATGCCGCCGCGCGTGATGGCCTCCATCATGACGCCGTACTGGCTGGAGTATAATTCGAGCGGATCGTGCTCCACCCAGCCCGCCTGCGGGTAGAGCTGGGGGAATTCCTTCTGCGCGGAGGCGACGATCTGCTGGGAGCGGTCAAAGACGATGGCGCGGCTGCTCGTCGTGCCCTGATCGAGGGCGACAAGGTATTTTTTCATGGTTCCTCCTCAGTAAGGCAGCGTGCTGCCGCCGATGAATTCGCGCAGGAGGGAATCTTGCGGCACGAGATCCGCCGGGACGTCCGGCAGCTCCCGCATGACCTCGACCACGTCGGACAGCTCCGGTAGGGCAAGGCGCTCCAGTTCGTCCCGCAGCAGCGGGCGGTAGACGCCGAGCTCGGCGGAATAGAACGAGTCGATGCTGCCGTGGGCGCGCGGCTTGAAGGGCATGATATAGCGCTGCTCGCCGCGGTCGACGCGCTCGCGCATGGCGATGGTCTCGGACAGGGCGCGGCCACGGCCCGTGCCGTCGCGCAGCATACGGCGGACGAGACGGATCTTCGACGGATGGAGCGGATGGCCGCTGCGCGGGGTGATGCGCGTGCGGACGCTGACATAGATGCGCGTCGTGCGGCCGTCATAGCCCGTGACCTCCGGGTTCAGGGCGTGGATGCCCTCCAGAATGACCAGCTCACCGGGCCGCCTGCGCAGTGTGCGGCCATCGAAGACACGGACGCTGTTTTTGAAGTCATAGCGCGGCAGCTCCACCTCCTCGCCCGCCAGCAGCTTGCCGAGCTGCTCCTGGAAAAACGGCACGTCGACGCGCGACGGGCGCTCGAGGTCCAGCTCGTTGCGGCTGAAAAGCTCCAGCTCCCGCTCCGTGAGCGGGCAGAAATAGTCGTCCATGGAGAGCGTGTGCGTCTCCATGCCGCGGCGGTCCAGCTCCCGCTCGATGAGCAGGGCGGTCGTCGTCTTGCCGGAGCCGGACGGCCCCGCCAGCAGCACGGCCGGGCGCTCCTGCGCATGGGCGGCGATGAGATCGGCCGCGCGGATGATCTGCTGTTCATAAAGTCTGCGGTCATGCTCCAGCACCGCGGCGGGGTCCTGCGCAAGCAGGGCGCTGAGCTGATCGGTCGTCATAGGGCGTTCCTCCTCTGGGTCCCGGAAAAGCCGGGGCGTGTTTCCTTCCAGTATAGCACAACGCGCGGGAAAATGTTGACGGATTTCTGATTTTTGTGCAAATTGCCGGTTCTTTCGACAGCCCGCCGCATGCCGCGGCAGGGCCTTGCACAGCTTGTCAAAAAAGTCCCTCCGAAACGTTCGGCTGGGCAGATTTTTTGACAGTCTGCTTGCATTCCTTACCTGTCTCCTCTATAATATAAACTGCATGACTGTGGTTAGGAGAAAGAAAGCAATGAGTAGTTTGAAGGAAAACAAAATGGGCACGATGCCCATTGGGCGGCTGCTGCTGACCATGGCGCTGCCGATGGCCCTGTCCATGCTGGTGCAGGCGCTTTACAACGTGGTCGACAGCGCCTTTGTCGCGAAAATTTCGGACGTTAATCAGGACGCACTCAACGCCGTTTCGCTGGCCTTCCCGGTGCAGAACATCATGATCGGCATCGCAACGGGCACTGCCGTCGGCGTCAATGCCCTGCTGTCGCGCGCGCTCGGCGAACGCGATGCGGATATGGTGAACCGCTCCGCCCTGAACGGCGTCTTTCTTGCCGGGCTGGGCATGCTGCTCAGCGCTCTGTTCGGCATTTTCTGCGCAGAGCTCTTCATGCGCTCCCAGACGTCGAACGAAGCCGTCATTGCCTACGGCACGGCCTATATCCGCATCATCACGATCGCCTCGTTCGGCATTTTCGGCGAGATCATCTTTGAGCGCCTGCTCCAGTCCACGGGCCGCACGATCTACACCCTCGTCACGCAGGGCACCGGCGCGGTCCTGAACATCATTTTTGACCCCATCCTCATCTTCGGCCTGTTCGGCCTGCCGCGCATGGAGGTCGCAGGCGCGGCCGTGGCCACGGTGCTCGGCCAGATCGTGGCGTTTATTCTGGCCATGATCCTCAACCACCGCAAAAATCCGGACGTCCGCCTGCATCTGCGCGGCTTCCGCCCGGACTGGAAGCTCATCGGCCGCATTCTGGCCATCGGCGTGCCGTCCATGATCATGGTTGCCATCGGCTCGGTGATGTACTACGGCATGAATCTCGTGCTCATGCGCTTTGAGCACGTCCGCGTGGGCCTCGGTGAGGTCGGCACGGCCGTCTTCGGCGCATACTACAAGCTGCAGAGCTTCATCTTCATGCCGGTGTTCGGCATCAACAACGCCGCGCTGGCTATTGCGGCCTATAACTACGGCGCGCGGAAGCCGAAGCGCATCCTCGGCGTGCTGAAGTGCGGCATCCTCGGCGCAACGGCGCTGATGGTGATCGGCGTGGCGGCCTTCCAGCTCATCCCGCAGGTCCTGCTCGGCCTGTTCAACGCCAATGCGGACATGCTGGCCGTCGGCGACCCGGCGCTGCGCACCATGAGCCTCGCCTTCGTGTTCGCAGGCGCGTGCATCATCGTCGGCGGCGTGTTCCAGGCTCTCGGCAACAGCGTCTACAGCATGATCGTCTCCATCGCGCGCCAGCTGGTCGTGCTGCTTCCGGTGGCCTACCTGCTGTCGCTTTCCGGGAACATCGACGCCGTCTGGTTCGCCTTCCCGATCGCGGAGGTCGCCTCGCTGGCGATGACGGTCATCCTGTTCCTCCGCCTGTATCGGAAGAAGATCCACCCGCTCAGCCGGATGCCGGCGGCAGAATAAGCGAGAAGGAGGAACGGCCCGATGGTCATTCTGCTGAAACAGCATGCCCCGCAGGCGGAGCAGGAGCGCCTGCTTTCCTGGCTGCGGGAGCTTGGCGCGGAGGTCCGCGTCACCGGCACGCCGGAGCGGCCGTTTTTCTGCCTGACGGGCGACATTTCCCGCATCGATCCCGGCCTTGCGGCGCGCTTCCCGGCCGTGGAGGACGTCCTCCGGCTGACGGAGCCCTATCCCCTGTGCAGCCGCCGCCTGCACCCCGAGCCGACGGTCGTCTCCGTGGGCGGCGCGCGCTTCGGCGGCGGGAACTTCGGCCTGATCGCGGGGCCGTGCGCCGTGGAATCGGAGGAGCAGATCTTTACGGCAGCCCGGCAGGCCAAGGCCGCGGGCGTCTGCCTGCTGCGCGGCGGGGCGTTCAAGCCGCGCACCTCTCCCTATGATTTTTCCGGGCTGGGCGCCGAGGGGCTGCGCCTGCTCATCGCCGCCGGGCACGAGACGGGGCTTCCCGTCGTGTCCGAGCTGATGAGCACCGCCCAGCTCGACGCGTTCGCCGATGTGGACGTCATCCAGATCGGCGCGCGCAATATGCAGAACTATGACCTGCTGCGGGCGCTCGGCCGCAGCGAAAAGCCGGTGCTGCTCAAGCGCGGCGTCGGCGCGGCGCTGCAGGAGCTTCTGCTGAGTGCGGAGTATCTTCTGGCGGCGGGCAACCCGCGCGTGATGCTCTGCGAGCGCGGTATCCGCACGTTCGACACGTTTACGCGCGGCACGCTCGACCTTGCGGCTGTGCCCGCCCTGCATGAAATGACCCATCTCCCCGTCCTCGTCGACCCGAGCCATGCGGCCGGTCGCGCGGCCCTTGTGACGCCGCTGGCGCTGGCTGCCGCGGCCTGCGGAGCCGACGGCGTGATGGTGGAGATGCACCCTGACCCGCTGCACGCCCGGTGCGACGGGGCGCAGGCTCTGCTGCCGGAGGAGCTGGCAGCGCTGTCACAGCGGCTGCACGCCGTGCGGGAGGCCTGCAGATGAAGATCGACATTCCCGTTTCGCAGCCCTACCGCGTGGACATCGCGCCGGGGCTGCTGGACGACCTTGGCCGCTATGTTTCCTCGGGAACGGCGGCCCTTGTCGTAACCGAGGAGCATGTGGCTCCGCTCCTGCTGGAGCGCGCCTGCCGTGCACTGTGCGCTGCCGGCGTGCGCGCCGTTCCGGCCGTCCTCCCCGCCGGGGAGGAGACAAAGTCGCTGGCGCAGTATGCCGCCCTGCTCCATAAGCTGGCCGAGGCGGGCCTGACCCGCGCCGACACGGTCGTTGCGCTCGGCGGCGGCGTTATCGGCGATCTGGCGGGCTTTGCGGCCGCGACATGGCTGCGCGGCATCCGTCTGGTGCAGGTGCCGACGACGCTGCTTGCCATGGTGGATTCGTCCGTCGGCGGCAAGACGGCCATCGACCTGCCGGAGGGCAAAAACCTCGTCGGCGCGTTCCATCAGCCCGCCGCCGTCGTGTGCGACCCGCAGCTGCTGGACACGCTGCCGCCCGCCATCCTGCGCGACGGCTGCGCCGAGGCGCTGAAGACGGCCGTGCTGTTCGACCCGGACCTGTTTTCCCATCTGGCCGCGCGCGGCACGGACTTCGACCGCATGACGGTCCTGCCCCGCTGCGTCGCCTGCAAGCGAGACGCCGTGTGCGCCGACGAATTCGACCGCGGTGCGCGGCAGCTGCTGAACCTCGGCCACACAGCCGGGCACGCCATCGAGACACTCAGCGGCTACCGCATTTCGCACGGCCATGCCGTGGCCATCGGCCTTGCCATAATGGCGCGGGCCTTCTGCCGCGATGCCGCAGAGATCGAGGCTGCGCTCATAAAGCTCGGCCTGCCCACCCGAACGGAATTTTCGCCGGAGCAGCTGGCACAGGCCGCACTGGCGGATAAAAAGCGCGCGGGAGAGCGCATTACGCTCGTCATTCCCCGCGCCATCGGCGACTGCGTGCTCTGGGAGGTCCCGGTGGACACGCTGCCGGATATTTTTGAAAGAGGAATGTGACATGGAGCTGTTCCTGCCGCACGGCCCGCTCGGCGGGCGAGTTGCCTCCATTGCGTCAAAATCGCAGCTGCAGCGGCTGCTGCTGTGCGCCGCGCTGGCCGACCGCGAGACGGTCGTGCACGGTGCTTCGGACGCCGCGGACGTGCAGGCGATGTGCCGCTGCCTGCGGGCGCTCGGCGCGCGCGTGACGGCGGACGGAAAGACACTGCGGGTGCAGCCGGTCACAGAGCGGGCGCACGGCGCGGCGGATTGCGGCGAAAGCGGCGCGACGCTGCGCTTTTTGCTGCCCGTGGCGGCGGCGCTCGGGAGAGAAACGACGTTCCGTCTGCACGGCCGCCTGCCGCAGCGGCCGCTCGGCCCGCTGTGGGAGGCGCTGGAGGCACACGGCGTCCGGCTGAGTCGCCCCGCGCCGGGCGAGCTTCTCTGCGCGGGCAGACTGGAAAACGGCCGTTTTTTGCTGCCGGGGGATGTTTCGTCCCAGTTTTTCTCCGGCCTGCTGTTCGCCCTGCCGCTGCTTTCCGGTCCCTCGGAGCTGCATGCGGCCACGCCGCCGGAATCGGCGGGCTATATCGCCATGACGCTTGCAGCACTCCGGCGCTTCGGCATCGCCGCGGAGCCGCTCCCGGACGGCTGGGCCGTCCCCGGCGGGCAGCGGTACCGCTCCCCCGCCGCGGTCCGGGCGGAGGGCGACTGGTCGAACGCGGCCTTCTGGCTTGCGGCGGGCGCGCTCTCGCGGCCGGTGACGGTCACGGGCCTGCAGGCGGAGTCCGGGCAGGGCGACCGCGTGATTCTGGAGGATCTGCGCCGCTTTGGTGCAGAAGTTGAGCAGAACGCAGACGCCGTGACGGTCCGTCCCGCGCCGCTGCACGGCTGCAGCCTCGACGTGCGCAGCACGCCCGATCTGGCTCCGCCGCTGGCCCTGCTGGCGGCCTGCGCCGCCGGGACGACGCGGATCACGGGCGCGGCAAGACTGCGCTATAAGGAAAGCGACCGGCTCGCGAGCATCGCCGCCGCACTGCGCGCTCTCGGTGCAGACGTGCGGGACCTGCCGGACGGGCTGGAGATCACGGGCGGCAGGCTGACAGGCGGCACGGTGGACGCCTGCGGCGACCATCGCATCGCCATGCTGGCCGCGATCGCCTCGGCACGCTGCGATGTGCGGCTGCGCGGGGCGGAATGTGTGGAAAAATCGGACCCGTATTTCTGGCAGACGCTTGCCGGACTGCGGAGCGGAACGGAGGAGAGCAGATGAGCAGCAGCTTCGGAACGGTGCTGAAATTACAGCTTTTTGGTGAATCGCACGGTCCGGCCGTGGGCATGTGCCTCGACGGCTTCCCGGCGGGCTTCCGGCCCGATCTTACGGCCCTGCAGGCTTTTCTGGACCGGCGCGCGCCGGGGCGCAGCGCCCTGACGAGCGCCCGCCGCGAGGCGGACCGCCCGGAATTCCTGAGCGGCCTTGCGGACGGCCTGACCTGCGGCGCGCCGCTGACGGCCGTGCTGCCCAACGGCGACGCCCACCCGGCGGACTATGCCGGGCTGGAGGATACGCCCCGTCCGTCGCACGCGGACTACCCCGCCGCCGTAAAATTTCACGGCGCACAGGCCGCCTCGGGCGGCGGGCATTTCTCCGGGCGGCTTACCGCGCCCCTGTGCGTGGCGGGCGGCCTGTGCCTGCAGCTGCTGGCGGCGCAGGGCGTGGAGATTTTCGCCCATATCGCGCAGATCGGGAGCATCCCGGACCGCGCGTTCGATCCCCTTGCGCCGGAGCGGCCGGGCAGCGGTTTTCCGGTGCTGGATGCCGCGGCAGGCGAGGCCATGCGCGCGGAGATCGCGGCAGCGGCAGCGGCGGGGGACTCCGTCGGCGGCGTGGTGGAATGCGCGGTGACGGGCCTGCCCGCCGGAGTCGGCGCGCCGATGTTCGACGGGCTGGAAAACCGGCTGGCGCAGGCGCTGTTTGCCATTCCCGCCGTGAAGGGCGTGGAGTTCGGCAGCGGCTTTGCGGGCGCGGCCCTGCGCGGCAGTGAAAACAACGACCCCTATTGCATGAAAAACGGCGCGGTATGCACACGCACGAACCACGCGGGCGGCATCCTCGGCGGGCTTTCCACCGGCATGCCGATTGTATTCCGCGCGGCCTTCAAGCCCACGCCGTCTATCGCCCTGCCGCAGCAGACGGTGCGTCTGTCGGACGGCGCGCCCGTCACGCTGGAGCTGCGCGGGCGGCACGACCCCTGCATCGTCCAGAGGGCTGTTCCCTGCGTGGAGGCTGCGGCTGCGGTCGCGGTGCTGGACGCCGCACTGGAGGCACGGATATGGAAGCTTTGAACGACCTGCGGCAGGATATCGACGCGCTGGATGCGCAGCTCGCGGCCCTGTACCGCCGCCGGATGGATGTGGCCGCGCGCATTGCGGCCGTGAAGCGGGAGCAGGGTCTGCCGGTCCTGCAGCCCGAGCGGGAGCAGGAAATCCGTGCCCGGCTTGCGGAGCTGGCCGCCCCGGCCCTGCAGCCCGGTATGCAGGCCTGGTTCGGGGCCCTGCGCGCCGCGAGCCGTGACTGGCAGGAAAGCAGCCCCGCCCCCGGCGCGAGCCTGCGCTGCGGCCTGCTGGGCGAACACCTGCGCCACAGCTATTCCCCGGAAATTCACGCCATGCTCGGCGCGTATTCCTATGACCTGTTCGAGGTCCCGCCGGAGGGGCTGGCGGACTTCCTGCACGGCGCGGCATGGGACGGGCTGAACGTGACCATCCCCTATAAGCGCGCCGTCGTGCCGTTCTGCGCGGCGCTCTCGCCCATGGCAAAGCAGACCGGCAGCGTGAACACGCTCGTCCGCCGGGCGGACGGCACGCTGTACGGCGCGAACACGGACGCCGACGGCTTTCGCCTGCTTCTGGAGCGGGGCGGCGGCATCGCACCCGGCGAAAAGGCCCTTGTGCTCGGCTCCGGCGGAGCCTCGCAGACGGTGCAGGCCGTGCTGCGGGCGCAGGGGGCCGAGGTCGTCGTGATCTCCCGGCGCGGGCCGGTGACCTACGACATGATCGAGCAGCATGCGGACGCGCGGCTCGTCGTCAACGCGACGCCCGTCGGCATGTATCCCGGAAACGGCGTCTCGCCGCTCGACCTGCGGCGGGTGCCGCAGTGCCGGTGCGTGCTGGACCTTGTGTATAACCCCGCGCGCACGGCCCTGCTGCAGCAGGCGGAGCGGCTCGGGCTGCGGGCCGAAAACGGCCTTTCCATGCTGGCGGAGCAGGCCCGCTGCGCGGCGGAGCTGTTTTTGCAGCGGCCCATCGACCCGGCGCGCACGGCGGTCATCACGGACGCGCTGCAGAAGCGCATGCGCAGTCTCATCCTCATCGGTATGCCCGGCGCGGGCAAGACGACCGTCGGCCGCCTGCTGGCACAGCGGCTGGGCCGCGACTTTTTCGACGCGGACGAGGAGCTGGAGCGGCGCTTCGGCTGCGATATCCCGACATTTTTCGCGCGCGAGGGCGAGGCTGCCTTCCGCGCAGAGGAGACGACCCTGCTGGCAGAGCTGGGCAAACGCTCCGGCTGCGTCATCGCCACGGGCGGCGGCTGCGTCACCCGGCCGGAAAACGAGCCGCTGCTGCGTCAGAACGCCGCCGTCATCTGGCTGCAGCGCGCGCTTGACCGGCTGCCCGTCGCCGGGCGGCCCGTGAGCCGGTGCACGACGCCGGAGGCGCTTTACGCGCAGCGCGCCGCGGCCTATGCCCGCTTTTCCGACGGCACGGCCGACAACAACGGCACGCCGGACGAGACCGTCCGGCAGATTCTGGAGGCATGGACATGAACATTCTGGTGCTGAACGGCCCGAACCTCAACCTGCTGGGCCTGCGCGAGCCGGAGCTTTACGGCCGCGAGGACTATGCCGCCCTCGAGCGCTTCATCCGCGCGGCGGCGCAGGAGGCCGGGGCCGCAGTCACGATCCGGCAGAGCAATTACGAGGGTGAGCTTGTGACGTGGGTGCAGCAGGCCCACGGCGTGTTCGACGGCCTCGTCATCAACGCCGCCGCCTATACGCACACGTCCGTCGCCCTGCTCGACGCGCTCAAGGCCGTCCGTCTGCCTGCGGCCGAGGTCCATCTGACGGACATCGACGCGCGGGAGCCGTTCCGCCGCGTTTCCTACGTCGGCATGGCCTGCGGCGCGCACTTCAAGGGTCTCGGCTTCGAGGGCTACCGCCGCGCCATCCGCTGGCTCTGCGGTCTATAAAAAGCGCGCCGTCAGCGCAGCGACCAGAAACCCCGTCAGGTCGGCGATGAGCGCCGCGGGCACGGCATAGCGCGTGCGGCGGATCCCGGCCGCGCCGAAATAGACGGAAATGGTATAAAACGTCGTCTCCGTGCTGCCGAGCACAACGGCGGCCGTCCGGCCGATGAGCGAATCCGCGCCATACTGCGCCATGAGGTCCGCGCCGACGGCCAGCGCCGCGCTGCCGGAGACCGGCCGCAGCAGCAGGAGCGGCAGGACCTGCGGCGGCAGGCCGAGCGCACGCGCCGCGGGTGCGAGCCGGCTGGTGAGCAGATCCACGGCCCCGGAGGCGCGCAGCAGATGCACGGCCGTCAGCAGCATGACAAGGGCCGGAACGATGGAAACGAGCAGGCGCAGACCGTCCAGCCCGCCCTCGAGCAGGGCGGCATAGAGGTCCTGCCGCCGTGCGAGCGCCGCAACGGCCACGGCGGCCAGCAGCATCGGAATGAGCAGGTCAAGCACGGCTCGCCCTCCCGAAGAGGAACGCCGCAAGCAGCCCGGCCGTCACGGAGCACACAGACGTGAGCCAGACAGCGGGCAGGATGTCGAACGGCGCGGCGGCCCCGTTTGCCGCCCGCACGGCCGCAACGGTCGTGGGCAGCAGCTGGATGGACGCCGTGTTCAGCACGATGAGGCGGCACATCTCGTCCGTGGCGCGGGCGCTGCCGGAGCGCTGCTGCATCCGGCGCACGGCGGCGATGCCCATGGGCGTGGCCGCATTGCCCAGCCCCAGCAGGTTGGCTGCGACATTGGCCGTCAGGTAGCCCATGGCCGTCTCGTCCTGCGCCGTCTGCGGGAACAGGCGGCGGAAGACCGGCCGGGCAAGCCGGGCCAGCGCCCGCATGCCCCCCGCGCGCTCAAGCGCCTTTGCCGCCCCGCTCCACAGGCACAGCGCCCCGGCAAGGCCGAGCGCCAGCCGGATCGCGGAGGCCGCTCCCTCCAGTGCGGCGGCCGTCAGCGCGCCGGTCTGCCCCGTGAGCACCGCCGCGCCGAGCGCAAGCAGCACCATTCCCGTCCAGATCCATCCCATGACCATCGTGTACCCCTCCCGGACATCTTCTGTAGCACTATATGGAAAGCTTTTCCGAATTTTGCATAAAGAGCTTGACAGAGTTAGACAAAATGCTATAATGAAGATGTAATCTGACCGGATTCTGCTCAAAAACAGAAATGGGGGGACTGCGCAATGAGAGCAATGGGTATCATCCGAAGACTGGACGAACTGGGCCGCGTTGTGATCCCGGTGGAAATGCGGCGCATGCTGGACCTGGCGGACCGCGACACGGTGGAGATCGCCGTGGACGGCGACCGGATCGTGCTGCAGAAGCACACGCCCCGCTGCGTGTTCTGCAGCCGCAGTGAAGCGCTGGTCGAATATCACAACCGGCGCGTATGTGCGTCGTGCATGCGCGAGCTGAGCGCCATGGGCGGCGGAACAAAGGTCGCGCGGCGGCGCACGGAGGACTGAACCGCTCCGTCTCCCCTCTCGCCGCGCCGAAACGGAGAAAAAGCAATGAAGGATATCCCGGTCTTTTCCTGCCCGGACGGCATCGCCACGCTGATCCTGCGTGAGGTCCCGTTCCGCGGCGAGGGCTATATACTGGTACGCGGCGTGTTCGGCACCCTGGAGGGTCTGCTTGCCGAATGCGCAGGCTTTTGCCGCGCCGCAGGTGCGGAGCGGCTGTTCGCCGCGGGCGAAGCGGATTTTTCCGGCTATCCGGCCGCCATCCGCATTCTCGGGCGCAGCGCGCCGCGGGAGTCGCTGCTGCCCGCGCCGGAGGCGGTGCGCCTTGTTCCCGTCACGGAGGAAACGGCAGCGGACTGGGCGCGGGAATACAATGCGCGCTTCCGGGCCGTGCCCGCAGCGGAGAGCTGCAGCCCAGCGGAGGAGCGCGCGCTGGCTGCGGGCGGCGAGGCCCTGTGGATCTGGGACGGTGCGGAGCGCATCGGCCTTGGCCGCGTGCGCGGCAGTGAGCTGCTGGCAGTGGCAGCTCTGCAGCCGGGCGCGGGCGAACGCTGCGTGCGGGCGCTGGCGGCCCGGTGCGCAGGGCCGGAAGTGCGCCTGACGTGCGCAGAGGAGAACGGGCGCGCCATGCGGCTGTATGACCGGCTCGGCTTTTCCCGCGGCGCGGAGGAGCGCGTGTGGTTTTCCATTTGAGGCTTGCAGCCGGGCGCTGCAGCGGGTATAATAAACGGCGGCAGGAAAACGGCGGCAGGAAGCGCTTCCTGCCGCCGTCTAATTTTGAATCAGAAAAGAGTATGACAATGAGCTTTACCGGATTTTATCCCGAGACGATCGATTTTCTGTGGGGAATTCGCCTGAACAACAACCGTGAATGGTTCGAGGCGCACAAGGCCGACTATCAGCGCTTCCTCTGGGAGCCGATGAAGGCGCTGGCGGCAGACGTCGAGGCCGCATTCACGGGCGTCGAGGGCCTGCGGATGCGCGTTTCACGCATTTACCGCGACATGCGCATGCACCCGCCCGTGCCGTATAAGGAAACGTCGTGGATGTGCCTGCGCCACGACGGCGCAAGCTGGCTGGAGCACCCGTGCCTGTTTTTCGAGCTGACGAGCGAGGGCTACAGCTACGGCCTGCTGCTGTGGAACCCGCGCGCGGCCGCCATGGAGCGCTGGCGCACCCAGCTCGGCGACCGGACGGAGGAATTCCTGCAGATGACCGCCCGCGCAGAGCGGGAGACGGGTCTGCGGCTCGGCGGCCGGGCCTATGTCCGCCCGAAGCAGACGCCGGACGAGCGTCTTGCGCCATATTACAGCCTGCGCAATGTATCAATGATGCGCGAGTGCCCACTGGGGGATGAGCTGTATACGCCCCGGCTGGCCGAGACCGTCCGCGATACGCTGCACGCCCTCCTGCCGCTGTATGAGTTCTGCCTGTCCGCCGTGGGATGACCGGCAGAGACTGCCCCGCTGCCCGCTGCGTTGTAGGGGAGGGGCATGTCCGGCCCGGCTGCGCACTTGCAGTCCGTACAGGCTGCCGTCAAAATGGAAAACGCCCCCGACTTGTCATTGCGAGGAGGCCGCAGGCCGACGTGGCGCCCTGAGCGCGCAGCGCGAGGAAGTGCCCTTGGGGTGCAATCCCGGGAAGGCAGTTACGTTTTCGCCGATAGCTTTCCCACGATGCAGCAGGGTACTGCGAGATTCCCACGTCGCTTCGCTCCTCGGAATGACAATCGGGGGAGCATTTTCGGTCGGCGATGGTGCATACCAACTTGCAGCTGCCAAAGGCGCTCGCTGAGCGCCGCTACAGACGCAATTGGTTTTTACGTTTTTATCGGAAACCGGCACGAATCGTGAGTTTTGCGCCGGGCCCGGCTGTCCGCTCCCCAGCTTGTCAAAAAAGTTCCTTTGGACTTTTTGGACAAGCTGCTTTCAGAATTGCAAAATCAAATTTTGCAGCATGATTTTGCAATTCTGCCGCTGCGGCGGGTTATTTGACGTGAAAGGAAACCCTGACGGTTTCCTTTCACACTATTCTTCCCTCCGAAACTTTCCACTTTCCGTTTTCCATTTGCGGCATGTCCCGCATTTTTCTTTGCAATTTACGGATTCACGACATTCTGCGGCTTGCCTGCCAGGAAGGCGCGCAGGTTTTCCGCGCTGATGGCCTGCAGGCGGCGGCGCGTTTCAAGCGGAGCCCACGCGATATGCGGCGTGAGGAAGCAGTTCGGCGCGGTCAGCAGGGGGTTGTCCGCGCGGATCGGCTCCGCAGAGACGACGTCCATACCGGCGGCCAGCAGCTTGCCGCTGCGCAGCGCGTCGGCCACGGCCTGCTCGTCCAGCAGCCCGCCGCGGGCAGTATTGAGCAGGATCGCCCCATCCTTCATCTGCGCCAGCGCGCCCGCATCGATCATGCGGGCGTTTTCTGCCGTCTGCGGGCAGTGGAGCGACACGACGTCGGACTGCGCCAGCAGCTCCGGCAGGGAGACGAAGCGCGCACCCTCCGGCACGGGCTTTTCATGCCGCGCCGTGACGAGCAGCTTCATGCCGAGGGCCTGCGCGACCGTGCCGACGGCCGAGCCGATGGCGCCGTAGCCGACGATGCCCATGGTCTTGCCGTCCAGCTCGATGAGCGGCCGGTCCCAGAAGCAGAAATCCGGGCAGGTCTGCCACCGGCCCGTGTGCACGGCCCCGGAGTGCAGGCCGACCTGCTGGCAGATCTCCAGCAGCAGGGCAAACGTCATCTGCACAACGGCGCGCGTGGAATAGCCCGGCACGTTGCACACCGTGATGCCGCGGCGCTTTGCGGCGGCGAGGTCGACGATGTTGTAGCCCGTCGCAAGGATACTCACGAGCTTCAGGTTCGGGCAGGCGGCAAAAATTTCGTCCGTCAGGCGGACCTTGTTGATGAAAACGACCTCCGCATCGCCGATGCGGGCGGCAGCATCCTCCTGCGCGGTGCGGTCATAGACCGTCAAATCACCGAGGGCGGCAAATTCATCCCAGCTCAGGTCGCCGGGATTGGCGGCATAGGCATCGAGAATGACAATTTTCATGACTCACGCCCCCCAATATTCGCGCGCGGCATAACGGCTGACAAACGAATACCATGCAATGGCCGCGATCGGGAAAACGATCTCCAGAATATTGCACACCAGCGTATCCATCGCCGGGATGAATACGACGAGCGCCGTGAACGCGCCGCACAGCAGGAACGCGGCGCCGATGATGATCAGGCGCGGCAGGATGTAGTCGATGAAGCCGTCCGGGTCGAGGCAGTCGTCCTTCGTGCACCCGCCGGGATAGAGCAGCTTGTTATCAAACAGGACGCGGTCCCGTCTGAGGCGGAAGACGGTGTAGAACAGGTAGAGCGCCACGGCGGGCAGCAGCACGATCATGAACCAGTCGAGGATGTTGGTCAGCTGGGTCAGGTCGGTGCCGTTCGAGCCGCTCTGCGCAGCGTCCGCGGCATTGGCGGCGGTTTCAAGCAGGCGTGTGAGCATATGGGATCTCCTCCTATGTTTCGATACCATGATTATAGCAAGTCCGGCCGTGCAATGCAACTGCGATTCTCCGGGCGGGCCGAATGCATATTGGGGTTGCATATTCGTCCCCCGCGTGATATGATGAAAGAACCCGAAAAAAACAAACGGAGGTACATCATGAAAAGAAGGATCCTTGCCGTGCTTCTGGCGCTGGCCGTCGTGCTGGCGCTGGCGCTCCCGGCGCTGGCGGCCGTGTCCGCCGACACCGTGCCGTATAACACCGGCACGCGTCACGAGCTCTGCACGGCGCTGAGCGCACAGGCGGAGCAGTATTACACCGACGGCGCAGAAACGCTGCTGAAACTGTCCGGCAGCACCTCAGACAGCTCGCTCGAGAGCATGGACAGCGCCCTTTACCGCGCACTGCAGTCCCTGATGACGGACACCATGACCGATTCCGTCACCTATAAGTCCCTGCCGACCTACTGGGCGCGCACGGATGCCTCACAGGGCAAGGACGGCCTGCTCCTGTTCTACAGCGACACGACCGGCGGCAGCATGAGCCGTGAGCACGTCTGGCCGAAGAGCCGCGCGAGCTTCATGCAGCAGAACGGCGGCAGCGACCTGCACCACCTGCGCCCGGAGGATTCCGGCGTGAATTCCACCCGCAGCAACTACACCATGGGCAACGTGCTGGGCGTCTATCCCGACTGCAGCACGAAGGCCTTCGACGGCAAGACCGTCCTGTGGTACAGCACGAAGAACGACCGCGTCGAGGTCGCCGACAACGTCAAGGGCGACCTGGCGCGCGTGCTGCTGTATGTCTACTGCCGCTGGGGCCAGCCGAACCTGTTTGAAAAGGTCGCCTCCGGCAGCCTGCCCCCCTTTGACAGCGACGACCGCGAGAACACCGGCATGCCCGTCATCGAGAGCCTCGACACCCTGCTCGAATGGATGCAGGAGGACCCCGTGGACACCTGGGAGATGAGCCGCAACGACTGCGTCCAGAAGGTGCAGGGCAACCGCAACGTCTTCATCGACTATCCGGAGTTTGCCTGGCTGCTGTTCGGCCGCGAGCTCCCCGCGGATTATGACACCCCCTCGGGCTATGCCCGCGAGCACGGCAGCGATGCCGGAACGTTCGCGCTCACGGCCGTCTCGTCCGACGAGACCCGCGGCACGGTCACCGTCCGCAGCCACACCGTCACGGCCTTCCCGGCTGAGGGCTACTGCGTGGGCGGCTACACCCTTACCCCGGCGGATGCCGCCGTCGTGAAGCAGAACGGCAACGTCTTCACCGTCAGCCGCATGACGAAGGACTGCACGCTGACCGTGCAGTTTGACCCGCGCACCCCGTCCACCGTGCATTTCTCCGTGCCGGAGGGCGTGACGGCCCCCGCCGATGCGGCGGGCTACACCGGAGACACGTTCACCTTCCCGCAGCCGTCCGGCACGCCGTCTGACACGGCGCACGACTACACGTTCTTCGGCTGGGCCGCCGCCCCGCAGACGGACACGGACAGCCGCCCGGACTTCTCCGCCGCAGGCGCAGAGCAGGTGTTCACGCAGGCGGAGCAGACGTATTACGCGCTCTACTATTATAAAGTCGATGATCCCGACGCCGTCGGCGACGAGTACCGCCGCGTGATGGTCGCTCCGGACGACTGGACGGGCAGCTACTGCATCGTCTCGTCGGACAAGGGCAAGATCATGACGAACACCCCCGGCTCGAAGCCGACGTATCTGGAGGCCGCCGACATCGAGATCGACACCGGCAGCGTCCGCGACCCGAAGTGGGTCTACACGCTCACGGCCGCCGGAGACGGGACGTACTATGTGCGCGACGCGGCGGGCCTCTACCTCAGCTGCACCGGCAAGAAGAACGTCTCTCTGACGGAGACGCCGGATGACACCTGCCGCTGGACGCCGACGCTGAACGGCCTGCAGTCGGACAACGGCATGCTGCAGTACAATGCCAGTTCGCCGCGCTTCACGACCTACACGAGCAGTCAGGCCGCGGCCCATCTCTACGCGCCCGCTGCGGGCTCGAAGACGTGGTACACGACCCTCGGCGGCTCGGAGCCGACGCCGCATGAGCACACCTGGGGCGCCTGGAAGGTGGTCGAAGCGGCGACCTGCTTTCATGACGGGCTTGAAGCAAGAAGCTGCACGGGCTGTGACACTGTGGAAAGCCGCGTGATCCCGGCCAATTCCGACAACTGCCCGTCCAGGGCCTTCACCGACCGTCCGGATCAGGGCTGGTACCACGAGAGCGTGGACTACGTCCTCGAGACCGGTCTCATGAACGGCATGGGCAAGGGCAAGTTCGAGCCGGATACCACCCTCAACCGCGCCATGGTCGCCACGGTCCTCTACCGCCTCTCCGGTGACAAGGTCAGCGCGACGAACGCCTTCCCGGACGTCCCGGCGAACGAGTGGTACGGCGAGGCCGTGGCCTGGGCCCAGCAGAAGGGCATCGTCACGGGCTTCGAGGACGGCACGTTCCGCCCGATGGAGGAGATCAGCCGTCAGGACATGGCGCTCATGCTGCAGCGCTATGCGAAGACCGTCAAGGGAACGGACACGACCCCGACGGGCGACCTCAGCCGCTGGCCGGATGCAGGTCTGGTCGGCTCGTGGGCTGTTGACGCGCTGCGCTGGTGCGTCGGCGCGGGCATCATCAACGGCAAGGACGGCGGCCTCCAGCCGACCGGCAACGCCACCCGCGCAGAGTTCGCGACCATCCTCATGCGCTACGCGAAGCTGTAAAAAATAAAGCACAAGGGCAGGCCAAGTCCGCATTCACGTAAGGACGAAAGGTGCTCAAAAAGGATACGGCATAGCTTACGATCATGTAGGCTATGCCGTTTCTTTTTGCTCTTGTTGTGAGATATCGACTACGCCGATAAAGTTCCACCAGATGACCAAGGTCTGCTTTTTTGACCGTCAATCCTTTTGCAAAGCTTATTATACCACGCAGACATAATATCTATGTTAAGCAAGAGGTTTTTGGGACGATTGGAACACCGAAAGACTGGCTTTTACGACCCGGCTGACAAAATGGATCATTTCCTCTTTGCTGTACTTGTCATAGCCCTCCACAACGACATGCATCAAACCGTTTGACAGATGGGTATACATCATCTCAAGCTCTGTTTCGCTGGCATTGGGCAGTTCTTTCCGCCAGTAAGCAATGCTGTCCTCCTTGGCCAAGGCGATCATCCGCATCAGGACGGTCGAGCTTGTGTTGCCCAGAATCAGCACCCGGCAGGCCTCCTGATTCTGATCGACCATATCGTAGATGGCCTCGATCAGCGCCGTCACATCAAAGGAATTGACATAGCGAAGGGATTTCTCAAATGCATCGATGAGTTCATTCTCAATGCTCTCCATCAGGGCGAAGCAATCGCTGTAATGGGCATAGAAGGTGGCACGGTTAAGCTGCGCCAGCGCGCAGACCTCCTTCACCGTAATCCTGCTGACCGGCTTTTCCTTCAGCAGCTCCAAAAAGGACTGCTTGAGCACCAATTGCGTATAGCGTTTCCTTGCATCCAGCTTCTCCATTTTGCGCTCCTCACAAAAAGTTTACAAAATTCTGCAACACTCCGGCACGACGTGTTGCTTTTCTTTCAATTGCAGGGCAAATGCCGATTGTTTCTGATCTGCCTCTCCAGTATACTATACTTGTGAAAGATAATCAACACCTGTATGATTATCTTGAGAGGAGGTCTTTTGAATGTATGATAAATATCTTGTTACAGGTGCTACCGGCTTCCTCGGTAGGGCTGTTGCGGAGAGGCTGGTGCGCCGCAGAGCGCAAGTGTACGCGCTTGTGCTGCAGAATGACCCCTATATCAATTTGCTCCCCAAAGAAGTCCATACCGTTATCGGTGATGTGTGCGCCAAAAACTCGCTGGCAGACTTCTTTGCGGATGCCGACAGCCGTACCTGTGTGATTCACTGCGCCGGTATCGTCTCCGTCGCGTCCAGACCCGGTCCGAGGCTCTATCAGGTCAATGTAGGTGGGACAGGGCAGCTCCTGCAGCAATGCATGGCGCATAAAGTGGGCAAGCTGGTCTATGTCAGCTCCGTTCATGCCATCCCGGAGCAGCCAAAGGGCTGCCCCATTACAGAAAACTGTGAATTCTCGCCGGGGCTTGTGGACGGTGATTACGCCAAGAGCAAGGCCGCTGCCACCGAGCTGGTCTACGACGCAGCGGCGTGCGGGTTGAACGCCAGCATTGTATTCCCCTCCGGCATCATCGGGCCGGACGATTTACAGGGAGGGAGCTTCACCTCAATGGCAAGATCCTTTCTTGCCGGGAAGCTGCCTTTCGCCGTTCGCGGCGGATATGACTTTGTGGATGTGCGGGATGTGGCAAATGGCATTCTCGCCTGTTCCGAAAGCGGAGAGCCCGGTAAAGGCTACATTTTGTCCGGCCACTATGTCACGATTCGCAGAATGCTGCAGATCATCGGGGCGGCGGCAAAACGGCGGTATCGGCCCATCTGCTTGCCTCTGGGTCTTGCAAGGCTGGCCGCTCCGTACTACGAGCGCCGGAGCTTGAAGGATCGAAAGCCATTGTTTTTCACCCCATATTCCATTTCCGTTCTTGCCTCAAACGGCTGCTTCAGCCATGCGGCTGCATCGAAGTGCTTTGCATATCAGCCGCGCCCGCTGGAGCAGACCCTGCGGGATATGGCCGCATGGCTCATTGCACAGAAGGAAGCGGGCAAGGCGCTGCCTCATCTCATCCGGCGCCCCACGATCAGTGGCGCCCGCTGCTGAGCTGCTCTGTGTTTCGACTTTCTGCAGCACATCCGGGTTATTTCTCCGGGTGTGCTGCTTTTTATCGCTCCGCTTGCCCTCTTGCTTTTCTTCCGAGATTCGTATATACTGAAATTGTGTTGTATTTTTTTATCGGTATGGAGGGGACGGCGCGGCACGGCTGTGCAAGCGTCTGACAGGCTGCCCTGCATCCTGAACGGCTGCAAAGGAAAGGGAACGTTATGACCTGTGACGAGGTTTTTTACCGCCAATATCTAAGCGGCGACGACGCGGGGCTGGAGGCCCTGATGAAAAAATACGGCGACCCCCTGACCCTGTATATTGACGGCTATCTGCACGACGTTCACGAGGCGGAGGAGCTGATGCTGGACGTTTTCGCCTATCTGTTCACCAAAAAGCCCCGCATCCGGGACGGCGGCTTCAAGGCGTATCTCTATAAGGCCGCGCGCCACACGGCGCTGCGCCGCAAGAGCAGGCGGAAGCCCTTGTTCAGCCTCGACGCGCTGACCAACGAGCCGGACGGGCGGCTGCTGGCGGAGGAGGTTATCCGGACGGAGGAGCGAAACCGCGTCCTGCATTTCTGCATGGGTGAAATGAACCCGGACTACCGGGAGGTTTTATATCTCACCTATTTTGAAGATATGAGCTACGCGCAGGCGGCGGAAGTCACGGGGAAAACGGTAAAGCAGATCACCAACATGGTGTATCGCGGAAAAGAGAGCCTGCGAAGGCTGCTGGAACGGGAGGGAATCACAAATGCGGAGTCATGAGGAACGGGTCGCGGAGACAAAGCGGCGCATCGCCAAAATTGAGCGGGAGAAGCGGCTGCAGCGCAATAAGATTACCATGGCTTCCGCTGTGGCGGCGTGCCTTGTGCTGCTCATTGGCGCGTCCCTCGCCATGCCCGGCATTGCCGCAAGCATCCAGACCGGCGACTACTCCGGCTTTGAAACGGCGGCCAGCATGTATGGCGGCGGCGCTCTCGGATATATCGTCATCGGGCTTTTGGCGTTTCTTCTCGGCGTGTGCGTGACCGTTCTGTGCTTCCGGCTGCATCAGATGAAGCGGGAGGACGATCAGAACAACGAAAGCGAGGGAATTCATGGAGCTGATTGAGAACCTGCTGCAGCTGCTGGCCACGTTCGCCGGCGCACTGCTTTCGGGCCTATCCTACCGCAGAAGCCGCAGGCAGGCATATTTTCTGCTGCTTTGCTTCTACGGCTGCTTTGCCCTCGGCGCGCTCTACTGGACGCTGTATCTGCTGCTGTTCGACACCACACCCCGGGTCTTTTATGTGTCGGAGTTCGGCTGGGTGGCAAGCCTCATCTTCCTGCGGATCTTGCAGGCCACGCTGGCAGGAACAGAGGAGCGCTGCTTCCGCTGCCGCAGAGCATGGCTTGCGCCTGCGTTCGGCGTGCCGCTGCTGGCGTTCTACTGCACCTTCGGGGACATTCTCTCCAACCTGCTCTGGTGCGGCATGATGATATGGCTCTCCTTCTGCTCCATTCGCGGACTGGTCTGCGCCAACGGGCAGACGGGCGCGGCGCGGAAGATGCGATACTTCCACATCGGCGTGCTGTGCTTTGTTGTCTCGGAGTACCTGCTCTGGACGGTGGGCTGCTTCTGGCCGGATACTTCTCCGGCAAGCCCAACCTTCTGGTGTGATATGCTGCTGACGCTTGCCATTTTCGGGCTGCTGCCCGCCGCGAGAAAGGCGGTGGACGCATGACCTACATCGAAAACATCTTTCTGTGCATGGCATCCCCGCTGCTGGTGGCCGCTTTGTGCATGGGAAGGCGGCAGCTCCGCTTCTTCCTGTTCTGCATTGCCGGGATGGGGGTGTGCCTGCTTTCGGCCTATATCAACACCTTCCTCGCGGCGGTATGTCAGGCGGACGCCCTTGCCGCCACGGCGGAGATCGCGCCGGTGGTGGAGGAAATCATGAAGCTGCTGCCGCTGGTATTCTATCTTCTGGTATTCGAGCCGGAGGGGGATAAAATCAAGGCTGCCGCCATCACGATTGCCCTTGCCTTCGCCACCTTTGAAAATGTCTGCTATCTGATCCAGAACGGAGCGGACCGCTTCTCCTTCATCTTCTTCCGCGGCTTCGGAACAGGAGCCATGCATGTGCTGTGCGGCGGCATCGTCGGCGAAGGGCTGGCGTATGCCTGGCAGCGGACGTGGCTGAAGATTGCCGGGAGCTGCGGTCTGCTGGGCGCGGCCATCACCTTTCACGCCACCTACAACCTGCTGATCGTCTACGGCGGCGTGGCGCAGTACGTCGCTTACGTCCTGCCGGTGCTGCTGATGGCGGCGGGAAAGCTGTCTGCCCTCCGCCTTACGCGGAGAGAATAACCAAAGCCTTCCACTTGAGAGCTGCTTTTGAGCGGCTCTCAATTTTTTTGAAAATCTTTGTATTTGGGGTGAGAGTTTTTCCGTTTTTCTGTACCTATATCAGTGAAGGGACTTTTACGTCACCACGTTCGAGCCATGAAGAGAGGAGGGGGCCAGAGACATGTATGATACCGCAAGGCGGGTCGCGCTCGTCAAAAAGCGGAGGCACGAGTACGCCCGCCGGAAACAGCAGCGCGAGATCTGCGGACTGTCCGCCGCGTGTATGCTGCTGTTCGCGGCGCTGATGCAGATGGCGAGCACAGTCGTCGGGCCGGGGCAGAGCGCCGCACGAGGTGTGTTCGGTGCGATGCTGCTGCGGGAGGACGCAGGCGGCTATGTGCTGGTAGGCGTTGTCTGCTTTGCAGCGGCGGCGGCGATCACCGCGCTGTGCTTCCGGCTCAGAAGCAGGGAAAACCAGAAAAAAGACGGGACAGGTAAGCCAGACCCGCAGAAACAGGAGGGAAAAACGACATGAAAAAACGAATACTTAGCATCCTGCTGCTGTGCTGCATGGTGCTGACCATGCTGCCGACAGCGGCGTTTGCAGCGGTGAGCGATTCGCTGGGCAACACACCCAAGGAAAATCAGGCGATTTTGGAGCAGCTCTCCGCCTTGACCGGCGGCAGCAGCGACCAAGTGCTTTCCATGCTGAACGCTTTGGGGCTGCTGGATGAAGACGGCAATTTCAAGGTGGATCAAACCATCACGCTGGACGGCCGGGTGTTGACACTGGCGGCTGTCATGGAGCTACTGGAAAATCCCGCCACGGATCTCACCCGTATAGCCGACGTGGATGGGACCCCGGTGGCGCTGGGCGATTTGAAGACCATGATCCAAATCGAACAGGAGCTGCAGCGGATCAAGGACACCTATTTCTCCGGCAGGGAGTTTACCGGGGAAGCAGTGGAGAATCTCAATAGCCTGATGGAGCAGCTGGAGCTGCAGGGCATCAGTTTGCAGTATTCCGCCTCTGCCACAAAGCCTGAGGGCGTTGAGACGGTGGATATGAGCGGCATGATGAGCCAAACGCTGGGGGTTCTCGCAAACAACAAATGGGAATCCGGGACTTTTACTATATACCGCGGAAAACCGGTCGGCTTTTCCTACCGCATTCAAAAAGGCCAGCTCAGCAAGTATATCACCAATGTGGAGGTCTCGATAGACGGGGTGAGTGGGGTCGAGCAAAGCGACGGGTCCTACAAGCTGACCTATGACGCAGGCTCAACTTACAATTTAGGTGGTCGTAAAATCACTGTCAATGTTCAAACCAGAGGAGGGAACTCAGACTGGCTCGCGAATTCTTATTCCTATGGCGACCTGCTGGGGATGATCGAATTTTACGATGCGGAAAATCTGGTGTTCTATGACGGCGCCGGTTATGCCGACCACCATCAGCTCAAGCTAATCAAGACGGTTGGCGTCCCCGCAATACAAACAGTAATGACCGCGCCGAACTATGAGGAAAGATACGAAAGTACAGCCACAATACAGGGGGATATGTATATTCCTTTGCTGGCAAATGAATACACTACAGCCCTTGGTGCCAACAATCCGGACTTCGTTGCGCTAAGCGATACCATCAGAATTCTGGAGGGCGCTCGCAACTCGGTGCTTCCCGCGGGCTCCGACCCATTTTATCAGCCATACCAAATCGACGCCAGCATCGAGTTTAACTGGAGTACCGAAAAAGCTGCCTATGCTGGCGATGCGCCGTATGGCTGGTATAAAAACCAGCCCTATGCCCCGTTCTATCTGACGGAGTACAAGTTCAATGGAAAATCTCTGGAGCTCAGCAACAACAGAACAAAAGCGCTGAACTGTACGATCAACAAGGGCAGTACGGTCAGCATCTCCCTGCAGTCTACCACGCAAAACAGAGGGGATCAGCGGTACTATCTGCCCTTCCGACTGTATATGAAAAGTGTACAGGGCGAAATCCAAAATTCCTGGGCCACCACCAAGAACAGCAACGTCACCGCCAGGCTGGTGGACACGGACGCCCCCACCATTCAAAGCGTCACGGCCCCGGCGGGAACCTATGCCAGCGGACAGCACGTCCCCATCACAGTTACCTTTGACGAGTTCGTGGATCTTAGAAGCGCCAGCGTGACCATCAATGGCAAAGAGTATACCGCCGCTGCGCTTTCCATGAACAAATACGGTGTCACGGCAATGCTCTGGTATCCAGTGCAGGATACGGATGCCACCACGGTCACCGTCAATGGTATGACCGGCGTGAAGGATGTTTTCGGTCATACGCTGGATACCACGCCCTATCAAAGCAACCCGATTGCCGGCGTTGAGCTGAAGAGCGTCTTGATGCGCAACGCCCCCACCGCACTGACCGCCGACTACGACAACGGCAAGGCATCGTTCACGATGAACGCCAACATGGAGCAGGCCTACAAGACCGTATACAGCAATTATCACACCCCGGCAGGCACAGACCCGAAGCAAGCCCCATTCCGCCTCGAGCTGAGGTACGACTCCGCGGTTGAACCAATCCATCTGCAGGTCTATCTGGACACAGAGAAGGAAGCCTTCACCATTGGCGACTATGCAATCGCACCCGCGGCTTACACCCGCACCTATACGGTGACGCTGCAGGCCAACGAGGGCACGAAAGACGCTCCGAACTGGGTGAATGTTCTTCCCCTGACCCGGCAGTTCACGGTGGCAAAGAAAGTTTCCGCGCACACGGTGACCATCGTCCCGGAAGCGAATGACGCCGACTATACGATTTCCCTCGCCGAAGCCGCCCGCCCCACGCTTCAGGCAGAGGTTTTTGGGGAAAACGGTGAGCAGGCCACCTACACCACCGGCAAATGGAGCAGCAGTGACACGCTCATTGCCACCATCAACGAGGATACCGGCGTTGTTGCCACCACAGGAACCAAGGTGGGAACCGTCACCTTTACCTTTACGGCGGACAACGGGACTGTGGACACTGCCGATGATGTGACGGGCGAGTCAAAGCCCTATACCGTGACGGCAGGCAATTCCCTGGCACTGGTGATTCCCGGCGGCGCATCCATCGTGACGCGGGTAAATCAGCCCGCCACCGTGCTGTGGAGCTCCAATGCCGCGCTGATGGCACCGAACAAAGAGTTCCATTACAGGATTGACCTGTATGAGGGCAACTACGCGAATGAGGCGGAGCTGAGCGGCATCCAGCCCGTTGCGTCTTATACCGCTGGCAAAGAGGAAAACAGCGTGCGGATCCCGGAGAATGTGCTCTCCAATCTCTCCAGCGGAAATACCCCGGCCTACACGGTGCGGGTCTCCATGCCGCACCCCAACGCCGAGGGTGAGAACGTCCGCCTGTCGGCACTTGCCTGGATCATCGTGCAGGCACCACCCGCCACGGCCAAGCTGACACCGCCCCAGAGCATTTACCACAAGGATACCGACGGCACCGTCAATATCAACTGGTCGGTGGAAAACGCCGCTGACGGCGCCTCTCAACAGCCCACGCTGACCATTACCCGGGTCACAGAGGACAACAACACCCAAGAGGTGGCCCGTGAGCGCCTATCCGGTACCTCCGGAAGTTTCTCCCTGCCATTACAGCGTGTGAAAGCCGGCAATCTAAAGGACACCTATCAGGTGGTTTTGAGCGTGGAGAACCCTGTTGAGGAAGCTCCCAGCACGGACTCCTTCCCCCTGTATGTCTACGATGCCGACGCACTGAAGGTGCAGGACGGCAACGGAGCCACGATTTCTGCGCTGACCATGGACAATACCTCCAAGGTCAGCGGCCCCCTGCCTACCGATACAGCTAAAATTTTGCAGCTGCGCCAGGAGCTGGGGCTGATCGAGTACATCGGCATCAACTATGACGAGTACGGATGGAACTCCTTTAAAGACGGGATCCGGTGGCTCTCCAGCAACAACAATGCCATTTCCGTCAACTACAAGCAGGGCGGACTGTATGAGGACATCAGAAACTTCTCCTTTGATTCCTACCTTCCCGAAACCAAAATGGCGCTGTCCGCCTTGGCTAACGGCAGCGCAACCGTCACGGCTACCCATGCCGCCACGGGTATGCGTGCCGCCGTACAGGTGACAGCGAAAACGCTGCAAAATAAGTTCTATCTCTTCCAGCTGACGCCTGCAGCGGAAACGACGCTGCAATACACCGACGGCAAAGGTGTGCCCAAAACGGTCACGACCAACAGGGAAGGCGTGCTGGCGCTTTACGAACCCAACGGAATCGCCAGTGAGGTGTCTCTGCGGTCCGGCTCCGGCGCGGATATTTATCTGGGCACCATCTATAAAGAAAATCTGCGTTCCGGCGAGCGGGATGCCACAAAACTGCAGCTTTATCCCTTGAATACCTTTAACCTTCGGCGAGTCGCCCGGGCATCTGTGACGCTCATCACGCCGGGCGGCGATCCGCTGGCGAACAAGACGGTGACCGTTCGCGGCGGTGTTTATAAAAACGGAGGCTACTGCGAGACAGCTCTGCTGGGCTCCAGGGCAGGAGCACTTGTCAGCGGCATCACCGGCGACACCTATACCACGGATGCGGCGGGAAATATAACCGTCTATCTGGATTCCACCCAGTTCTGGTCGGCCGAAAAGGGCGAGAGCAACACCACAGCGCTTTCCGCTCTGGATCAGCTGGAGTACATTCTGGAGATCAGCGAAATTGACAGCAACAATTACTATCCGCTGCTGCTGACCGTCAACGGCAAGCTGGGCGTGGACGATGTAATGCGCACCGCAGAGGGCGTTGTCTCTCTGGAGCGCGTGCCGACGGGGGAGGCAAACAAGCCCTTCCTTGTGGCGCAAAGCGTTGACTACGGTCTTGCCAACGGTCAGAAGGTGGATGTCCGCAGCGCGACCGGGAAGATCGGCCCTAACAGCAGCTTCAAAACAGCCATCCTGCACACCACCATGCTCCTCTGGGGCGAGGATATTGCCAACGCGCAGAATTACCGTCTCCAGTTGGCGGACGAATACGGCGTTCTTCCCGCCGCCCAGAGCAGCAGTACCAAGCAGTATCCCTTCTCATCCATCCCTGTAGTGGAAAACGATCTGACCCTCACCGAGGCCACCATGACCACCTCTGGATGGATCGCCGACGGCAAGGATGTGGGTATGAAAACGCAGCTGAGCCTGAACGGCAGCCTGCTGCAGGAGAAAATAATGCCCTTCCGGGTCGTTGATCTGACCCGAGTGCCCAAGGTGACAGAGGATGACCGCGTCACCGGTATTCTGGCGACGATGGGAGCCTCCAGTATAGTGAAGGGAGTCGACTTTGGCGGAGTGGGCGACAGTAACATTCTCAAGGTGCTGACCGGACGGCTGGATGATCTGAGCGGTCCGGTGGACACTTCCGTGTTCAAAATGATTATCACCCCCAGCGAAGATCCCTCCGTGTTCCGTGCCATGATTTGGGCCGGGTACAATACGCTGGAGATGGAGGACATGGACTATTCCGAGGACGGCGTGGCGTTGAGTGCGAATGTGCTGACGCAGAACCTGGAGGTGGGCGTGCCCGGTACCGGGGATCTGAGCCAGATGGCCAAGGGCACCTATGATCCCAAGGGGGAATACAAAGCCAACTCCATAGCCGGCAAGGTCACCAACACGGATCTCAACTTGCAGCTGGAGGGCTTTTACGAAGCGGAGATCCGCTATAACGCCGAAAAAAAGGAGTGGGAGGTTTTTACCGTAGGCGGCGGCTTTACCGCCGGCGTTGGTGTGGGCTTCACCTTCAGCGTGAACGCCATGGCTGGCCCCGTGCCGTTGACAGCAACCTTTGAGCTGGGCGGCGCCATTCAGCTGGATTTCCGTACCGCAGTGCGCTACGGCCAGCAGGGACAGGGCACAGAGCTTGCCTGGAGCGATCCCACGGCCACGGCAGTGAATGACTTTTTGACCACGCTGCGTATCAACGCCTATGTCCACGCGTTTGGCGGCATTGGCTTTGACTATTCGATCGTGGCGCTGAAGATCGGCCTATTCGGCAATTTGGATGTGGACAGTCAGAATAAGTTCCTTTCCCGCACCTATCTCGCCGACGAGACAAAGCGCCAGATCAACGGTCAGGCCCTGGGGATCCAAAGCGAAGTGGGAATCAAATTTGTGGCCAGATTCCTGTTTATCTCCTACGAGGCAGTGATCGCCTCCGGAACCTTTGGAGCCACCAAGACTTTTCATGACTGGGCAACAATCGACGAATACTGGAATAATGCCACCAGTGGGCTGAGCCTTGCCTCGCTGCGGACGGCGGCGGCTCAGAGCGGAATGCAGGTGACTTCTGGCAGTGCTACGCTCCAAAGCCGGGACTATCTGGAGCAATATGCCCGTACCTGGGGCCAGCCCCAGCAGCGGATGACGCTGTTCTCTCTGAACTCCACCAGTGGGCTGGAAAACATCCAGACCAATGCCAATCCCACATCCTATCCACAGCTCAGCGATGACGGGAAGGTATTGGCCTACATCAACGACGGCGACAGCAGCAGTATTTACGACAGCCGGGCACATTTCTCCACCCTCACTGGCGGCGTCTATTCTACCTCCCAGAAAATTGACGATCCCGCAGGGTTCACCGGCTACGGCGACACGAGCGTTTCTTTGTCCGGCACCGGCAGCTTCGCGGCGGCGGCTTGGGTTCGCATGGGCACCGAGATACCGAATAAAGATGCCGCTGATGATGTGACATTGGAAGAGCAAAACCTGCTGATGAACAGCACGGAGATCGTAGCGTCCGTCTATAACGGCGCAGCCTGGACTTCCACCCGCCTAACCGATGACGGCACGCCGGATCTGGCCCCAGCCACGGCAGTAGGCAGCGACGGCAAGGCCATCGTGTTCTGGCGCAGCGTCTACACCCCCGATCCCGTGAGCACTTCGGGCAGCAACAACCTGCTGAACTTCACGACCAGAGATTGTATCATGTACCGTTGCTATGACAGCACTGACGGCACCTGGAACGAGGCCAAAATGCTTTATAACGGTGCTACTGGCCGCGTGAAGGCGTTGCAGGCGGCCATGCTGCCCGACGGAACCGCTATGGCGGTTTACTCGCTGGACCGCAGCGAAACCGGAGATACCTCCGGCTACGAGATCGCCTATTGTACCGTGGCTGCTGACGGAACGCCCGGTACAGCCATGCTGGCGACCCGTGACAGCAATCTTGACGAAAACCCCCAGGTCGTTGCAGCCAACTTCGGCAGCGGGGATGACCGATTTGTTATCGGTTGGCATAGTGTCCGAGACGGCAGCAGTGATATTCAGCTGTTAGCTGTGGACGGCAGCGGCACCATGTCCAACAGCTTTCCCGGCTCTCTGTCTGCCCTGACCAGCAGCGGCAACGCTGTCGTGGGCGGAGACTTCCGCTTCGCTTCCCTCAGCGGGGATCATCGCAGCCTCAATGATCTTACCATCGTCTGGAATGAGACTGTCAATGACGCCAACGGCGCGGCAGATCACGGCATTTTGAAGGCGGCCAAGCTGCGCCATGACAAAAATACCTACACGCTCTCCGCACCATTGAAACTGGCAGAGCTGCCGAAGCGCACGCTGGCTGACCACTTTGATGCCTATGTCAGCGACCACAATCAGGTGCAGGCCGCCATTCAGGCCACCCTGTATGACGATGAAAACCCGAAGGTAATCGGCGGCGTGACCGTTCCGGGTGAGGAAACGATCCTCTATACCGCTACCTCTGATTTTGTCACCGATGCGGTGGCAGTGGAACAGATCGGTGTGGATTATGCAACGCTGGCGTTGAACAGCCTGACACCCATTC
>NZ_DBFZUT010000033.1:0-29863 GCF_048519415.1 Faecousia sp.
TATTTATTCTCTCTGCACGGAGAACCCGGCAGGAGAATAAAAAATACAAGGAGGAAAGATATGAAAACGTTGGCGAAAAAGCTGATGGCGCTTGTCCTTTGCCTTGCAATGGCGCTCGGCCTTCTCGGCGTGACCTCTGCCGGTGCAGTGCAGAGCGCTCCGAAGGCGGAGGAGTCGGCCAGCAAGGTCATCTATGCCACGGACAGCAAGACCACCTACGTCCCGGCGGGCTATACCTATGTATACCAGTCCACCGATGGACGGATCTACACGCGCAAGGCAACGCAGGATACCTATATTTCTGGCCGCACCCTCAGCGCAACGGAGGCTAAGGCGCTGGCCTCGCTGTCCTATGGCGCGGAAAGCACCATCACGACAGACGACGGTCAGACACTGGTCTGCCGCGAATATGACGCGAAGGAAGCGGCGGCCTATTCTGATGCCGTGAAGGCGATCCTGAGCGGCGAGGATTACAGCGACGGCGACAAGGTCACTGTTGTGAGCGAGGCCCACGAGAAGAACGACAAGGTCAAGGTTATCATTTCGCTTGAGGCCCCGGCCGTCTGCGAGATGGACGGCATGTCCGTGGAGCTGGGCAAGGGCCTCGGCAAGGCAGAGCTGGCCGCCGTGCAGAGCGTGAAGAACGGCCAGTCCTCCGTCCTTTCCGCCGCAAAGAAGAAGCTGGGCCACAGCATTGAGGTCACGGGCCAGTTCTCCCTTGTGACGAACGCCATTGCGGCGACGGTCTCCTACAGCGATATGAAGACCCTCAGCAAGCTGCCCGGCGTCAAGAAGGTCTTCCTCTCTCCGTGCTATTCCGTGCCGGAGATCAACGCCGTGGAGACGGATGCCTCCGAGATCAGCACGAACATGAAGTTCGCGGCCGCCGGTATGGGCGCGAACGCCGCATGGGACGCTGGCTATGACGGCACCGGCATGAGCGTCGCCGTCATCGACACCGGCCTGTGCTTCGAGAACCCGACGTTCTCCAAGGAACCCACCGATCCGGACGCCGTTGCCTACAGTAAGGATGACATCGCGGCCATCCTCGACAGCAAGACCCTGCATGCCGAAGAGCTGGATAAGTCCACGGCGCTTGACACCATTTATTACAGCAGCAAGGTCCCGTTTGGCTTCAACTATGCCGACGGCGAGGCCAACTTCGGCTCCGATGATGACACTATGATGGGCCACGGCACACACGTTGCCGGTATCATTGCGGGCAACCTGACCGAAGCGGCTCAGGAGCAGTTCGATATGACGTCCCTCGGCATTGCGCCGGAGGCACAGCTTGTCATCATGAAGGTCTTTGACAAGGGCGGAAACTGCTATTTCGATTATCTCATCGCCGCCATTGAAGACGCCATTACCCTCGGCGTCGACTGCGCGAACCTCTCCCTCGGCCTTTCCAGCGGCCCGTATTACTACGAGGGCGTGACCGAGGTCTATGACGCCGCCACCGCAGCGGGTATCAGCGTCTGCGTCTCCGCCGGCAACGATGGCTTTACCGGCACCGAGAGCCTCTGGGGCGATGAGCAGATCAAGTCCACGAGCGTCTCCAGCGGCACGCTGGGCATGCCCGGCACGTTCGACTCCGTCCTGACCGTCGCCAGTGCCGAGAATGAAGGCGTGAAGTGGCTCTATGCCCTGGGCGTCTTCGGCTGGTACAATGCCAGCCATCAGATCGATCAGTACATGACGACCAGCGAGGTCGAAAATATCCCGGAGGGCAAGGGCTTCTATGAGAACCTGAAGCCGACCGAGGCTCTTGAAGGCGGCGTCTATGCCTATACCGAGTCCGTGAAGAATTCCGACGGCAAGATCGTCTTCCTGCCGTTTGAGGGCGGCAATGCCGATTCCCTTGTCGCGGCGGCCAAGGCGGCCGGTGCTGTGGGCCTTGCGCTCTACGATCCGACGCCCGCCGAAGGGGAAGAGTACGATTATGTGAATGTTGAGCTCACCAATTATGACGTTCCCGTTGCCCGTGTCAATTTGACGGAATTCAACTGGATGAAGCAGAACAACAGCACGGGTACTGTCAGCATCAAGGCCGACTGGAACCGCAACAACGCCGCAGGCGAGATGTCCTCGTTCTCGTCCTGGGGCCCGACGGAAGGCCTCTCCCTGAAGCCGGAGATCACCGGCATCGGCGGTAACGTCTTCTCCGCATACTATGGCGAGTATTTCGCCGTTGCCTCCGGTACCTCAATGTCTTCTCCGGCCGTCGCCGCCTCCATGGCGCTGCTGCGGCAGTATCTGAAGACGACCTCCATCCCGGAAGAGGACTATGCCAAGGTCGCCAACTGCCTGCTTATGAGCACGGCAACGCCGATCGTCGATGAAGCGAACGGCACCTATTACTTCGTCCGCCGTCAGGGTGCAGGCCTTGCCAACATCGGCAACGCCGTGAAGTCCGGCGCTTATATCACCGTCGAGGGCACCGACAAGGCAAAGCTTGAGCTGGGCGACGATGCCGAGAAGACCGGCAAGTACGAGATGAAGTTCAGCGTCGTCAACTTCTCCCAGGAAGCCAAGACCTATGCGCTCAGCCTGCAGGGCCTCGGCCAGGCTGCAGAGGGCGGCCTCGTCAAGGGCGGCAAGGTCACCTATCTCACGCAGAACTATGCAAAGAAGCTCGACGCGACCTATACCACCAGCCTGAACGGCAACGAGCTCACGGTTCCCGCCGGTGCGACTGCACAGGTCACCGTGACCCTGCAGCTGACCGACGCGCAGAAAGCCTACTATGACGAGCGCTTCCCGAACGGCGCATATGTCGAGGGCTTTGTCCAGCTCACGAGCAAGGACGCCGTCACCCTGTCCGTCCCGTTCCTCGCGTTCTACGGCGACTTCGGCGCGGCTCCCGTTGCCGAGACCGGCAGCTACGCGACCATTCTGGGTGGTGAGCGCTCCTACAACACGGCCGATCAGGTCGTCAGCGGCATCTACAGCTACCGCTCCATCAGCGACAGCGATGCTCTTTCCTGGATGACCGAGAAGTCCTGGTTGGGCGATACGGCCGCCCCCGGCATGTCCATGCTCCCGATGGACGAGTTCAATTTCTCCACGATGTTCGCGGCCTATAAGGGCTTTGTGCCGGAGACGGCGGGCATCTCTCCGAACGGCGACAATTCGCTCGACGGGTTCTACATGAAGATCGGCCTGCTGCGCAACGTCGATAACATCCACTATACCGTCACGAACCTGACGACGGGCGAGGTCCTGTCCGAGCAGGATACCGAATTCCTGCAGAAGAGCTACGCGGGCGGCGTTTACGCCGGCAGCGAGGCCGGAGACTTCGACATGAGCTGGTTCTACGCCAAGGGCGTGAACGAGGACGGCGAGGAATATATTGATTATTCCAAGTGCAGCCAGCCGGAGAACTCCCTCATCTCCGTCAAGGCGGAGATCACTCCGGAGTGCAAGACCGCCAAGACCCAGACGCTCGAGTATACGTTCTATATCGATACGACCGGCCCGAACAGCAAGAAGCCGACGTTCAGCTACAAGACGGAAGACTGGGGCTGGGGCCCGGAGTCCATGTACACGATCTCCGTGGAATCGAACGAGGCCTGGTATCAGGACTACGACATGAGCATCACCATCGAATATGATGAAGAGACAGGCGAGTTCTTTGCCTCCGCCTTCACCTCCACCTATTTCCCGACCGCGCAGCCGAACGGCGAGGGCGTCCACGGTATGAGCGAATCCGGCAGCATGATGTACACCGACTCGCGTACCGATATCTTCCTCGGATATGACTACGCAGGCAACTGCTCCGCCTATACCATTACCGGTTCGCTGCTCGATGACAACATCAGCCTCTCTGCGGAAACGGACTCGATCTACATCGGCGAGGAAGTGACCATCCAGAATACCGACGTCGATGACTATGCCATGCTCCTGAACTGGGAGGTCTCCGATCCCGAGATCGCCGAGATCGTCTCCAGTGACGACAGCAGCGTGACCATCAAGGGCCTGAAGCGCGGCGACGTGGCTGTGACCGCCTCCGTCGGCGACTTCAAAAAGTCCGTCACGATCCACGTCCTGGACAAGAGCTATGAGGATCTGAAGGGCAAGTTCCAGGATATCTCCGGCCACTGGGCCGAGGAGACCATCCTTGAGGCTGTCTACCGCGGCCTGTTCAACGGCGTGAGCAGCGACCTGTTCGATCCGGACAGCGCCATCACCCGCGCCATGTTCGTCACAGTGCTCTACCGTATGGAGGGTCAGCCCGCAGTCGACCAGAAGGCAGGCTTCACGGATGTGGCAGAGGGCAGCTACTACGCCGCCGCCGTGGATTGGGCCGCAAAGAACGGCATCGTCAACGGCGTCTCCGAGACGTCCTTCGATCCGGATGCCGCCATCACCCGTGAGCAGATGGCAGCGATCCTGTATCGCTACGCCGCCTATTGGGAGCTTGACGTGAGCGCAGAGGCCGACCTCAGCGCCTATGCGGATGCTTCCTCCGTGAGCGGCTATGCCCAGGCTGCCATGCAGTGGGCCGTGGCAAACGGCGTGATCAACGGCACGTCCGCCACCACGCTTGAGCCCGCCGGTACGGCGACCCGCGCGCAGGCCGCGACGGTTCTGGTTCGCTTTCAGAACAGTATGAAGAGCTGACGTTTCAAAACCGACGCTTTCCTTTCCTTGGCGCCCCCCTTTCGCTTCGGCGGGAGGGGGGCGTTGACCGTTTGACAGGGGCCTTCATTTATGGTACAATCCCGGCGGAAGGTGAGATTATGCGTGTGATTTCCCGCCCGGCCGCAGGGGATGCGATCCGGCGCCTGCTTCTGGCGTGGCTGCTGACCGGAGCCATACAATATACCTGTCTGCCCGCGCCCGAACGGGTGCTGAGCGGCTTTTCCGCCCTGACGGGGCAGTCGTTCCCGCTGCTGCTCGTGGGGACGGCGGTCTGCTTTGTCCTGCTGACGCTGGCGGGCCTGCTCTGGCGCACGGCGCGCTGGGAGCGCGCGGCCCTGCCGCTGTGCTTCGGCTGGCAGCTCGTGCTGGGCCTGTGCGCCTCGTGGTCCGTGCCGCTGCTGTGCGCCGGGCTTGTCGTGCTGGCCCTTCTGCTCGTCTACGCCGCCTATGGCGCGCGGATGGACGGAGAGAGCCTGACAGCTGCGCCGGTGTGCACCGGCCGCCGCGCGGGACTTGTGATCGCCGCGGCCGCCGCAGCCGTGTTTCTGGCGGCCGTGCTGGCGCTGACGGTGTTCCGCGTGCTGAGCTATGCCGCGCCGACCTATGACTTCGGCATCTTTTCCCAGATGTTCCACAGCATGCGCACGACGGGCGTGCCCGTGACGACCTGCGAGCGCGACCGCGTGCTGTCGCACTTTGCCGTGCATGTTTCGCCGATCTACTATCTGTTCCTGCCGTTTTATGCCCTGTTCCCGTCGCCCGTGACGCTCGAGGTGCTGCAGGCCCTGCTGCTGGCCTCGGCGGTCATCCCGCTCTGGCGCATTGCGCGGCGGCATGGTCTGTCCGGTGTGACGGCCGGTCTGCTGTGCGCCCTGCTGCTGCTCTGGCCCGCCTATGCGGGCGGCACGAGCTATGACGTGCATGAAAACAAATTCCTCACGCCGCTGCTGCTGTGGCTGTTCGACTTCCTCGACCGCCGCTGCGTGTGGGGCATCGCCCTGTTCTCCGTGCTGACCTGCATGGTCAAGGAGGACGCGCCCGTCTATGTCGCGGTCATCGCGCTGTGGGTGGTCCTGCGGGCTCTGACCCGCACCGGGGCGGAGCGGCGCTGGGGCCTGCTCACGGGCGGTGCGATGCTCGTCGGCGCAGTGGGCTATTTCCTCGGCGTGACGGCCTGGCTCGCTGCCGACGGCGACGGCGTTATGTCCTATCGCTACAGCAATTTCCTCTACGACGGCTCGGATTCGCTGTTCACGGTCATCAAGGCTGTGCTGCTCTCGCCGGTGCGGACGCTCCGGGAGTGCTTCGAGGGCGAGAAGATCGCGTTCTTCTTCCTGACGATGGGGCCGCTGCTGTTCCTGCCGCTGTGCACGCGGCGCTATGAGCGGCTCGTGCTGCTCATCCCGTTCCTGCTTGTGAACCTGATGTCGGATTATACCTATCAGCACAGCATTTTCTTCCAGTACACCTACGGCTCTGCGGCCTGCCTGTTCTACCTGACGGCCGTGAATCTGGCGGAGCTGCCGCGCGTCTGGAACCGCCCGGCGCTGGCGGCTACGGCGGCCCTGCTGGCGGGCGTGTGCTTCTGCGGGAACATCCTGCCGCTCTCCGAGAATTATGTCAACCGCTATTTCGACTACCGCGCGGTCTGGCAGGAGACGGACGCCGTGCTGGACCGCATCCCGGACGATGCGAGCGTCACGGCCACGACGTTCCTTGTGGTGCCGCTGTCGCGGCGCGCCGTGCTCTATGACCTGCGCTACTGCTCGCAGGAGCACCTGCTCAGCACGGACTATGTCGTCGTGGAGACGACGGACAGCGGCAGCCTGAAGCCCTATGCCGTGGATGGGGAGGACGGGCTGGAGGGCCTGACGGCTCTGCTGCGCGCTGCGGGCTATGCGCAGCTGCCGGATACCGGAAGCCGCCTGCAGCTCTGGAAAAGGCCGTAGAGACCGGAATATGCAGCAGATCGACCTGTGGAACCGTTTTGATGCGGAACACCACAGGTCGATTTTTGGTACATTTGCCGTCTTGTAAAATTGGGGGGGACTGGTATACTGGAAGCGTAAGAAAAGAACTTTTCAGGCCGGACAGGAGGCGGCACAGAATGAAACAGAGCGGAAGAAGGATCGCGGCGGTCGTGCTGGCGCTGGTGCTGGCTGCCGCCGGGATGGCGGGCTGCAGGATCAGCCGGACCCGAGCCATGACGGACAGGGAACGCACGGCCTGCGAGGCCTACACCATTTCGTTCCCAGAGGAAGTCCTCGGGGATAAGACCCTTGCGGAGACCATCCTGTCGCTCTGCACGGCGCAGGAGGAGACCGAGCATGGGACCGTCTATGACGGAACGGCCCTGCAGCCGTATCTCTATCAGTGCAGCGAGGTCACGGAGGTCGTTTCCAGCATGGACCGGCCGATGCATCTGAATGTGAGCTACAAAACGCAGGACGACATCGAGGCTTCGCTCGAGATCGACTATGACGTGATCGTGCTGCGCTCGGTCTATTATCCGGAGGAGGATGCATATGCGCTCGAGCAGATGGGAGAGGCAACGTGGACGACGCACTTCCGGTATGGAAGCTAGGAGGGCGGAATGGAAGAGTCTGAACTCAGAAATACTGTCCCGGAATATGACCCCAAGCCCTGCCCGCTCTGCGGCAGGACCATGCGGCGCGGGCTGATTCAAAGCGGCGGTGTCCTGTATTTCACCGATGAGGAGAAGTACTGGATCAACTGGCCGCTGAAGTCCCGCGGGGACATCCCGCTGCTGGGCGGGAAGCTCTTTCCGACCTTCCCGGATGACGGCGCGACGAAGCTCGCCCAGATCTGCACGGACTGCGAGATTGTTCTCTTCTACTACGGCAAGAAGTGGGACGACCGGCGCTGGAACAGATAAAAACTGCCGGGAAAGCCCTTAGGGCTTTCCCGGCACAGCTTGTCAAAAAGTCCCTTCGGGCCTTTTTCGCCAAGCTGACCTCCACCGGCTGTGCGGTGGAGGCCATTTTTTTGCGTATCAGGTGTTGAAGAAGTAGAAGCCCTCCGTCGGGGTGGGGATGGTGCCGTCCACAATGCCGTTCACGGCGTAGACGAAGAGGATGATATAGAGAATCAGCCACAGCACCGAGACGATCAGCCCGATGATGGACATGATGCGGCCCTTGCGGTTTCGCGGCAGGTCAAAGCCCGCGCGGCGGCGCGAGAGGGACGCGAACACGAGTCCGGCGATGCCGAACTGGATGCCGACAAAAAGCGTGACGAGGGAACAGATGCCGCAGACGAAGGCGACGATGGAAAACGCCTTTGCGGTTCCGGGAACCGGGCGCTGCGGCTCGGGGGCGGCAGGGATGACGTCCTGCTGCGGGTCATAATTCTGCATGAGGGAGATCTCCTTTCAGATCATTGGGTTCGGGGTGGGTATCGAGCCACTGCCGCCAGCCGTCCAGATCGTCCGGCTCCGGCGTGGTATCTTCTGCGTTTTCGGGCGTTTTGGCTTCTGCCGGGGCCTCCGGCAGGCTATCCGGCAGCAGGGCGAATTCCGTCACGGGCGGCACGTCCGCCTCGCCGCCGAACAGCGGGCGGCGGCGCAGGAGCAGCGCCAGCAGCACGAACAGGCCGAGGCTCACGCCGGAGATGATCGCGCCGGTCTTCAGGCCGGGCGCGGTGTAGCGCAGCTCGATGGTGTGCTGCCCGGCCGTCAGCGGGAAGGCGATGACGGCGTCCGTCAGCCGGACGCTCTCGGAAGAGGCGCTGGCCGTCTGCGCCAGCGGGACTTCAACGCCGTCCACATAGGCGCGCCAGCCGTTCTCGTAGGGGATGGACGTGTAGAACAGGCCGTCCTCTGCGGCGTCCACCGTGCCGGACAGGCTGGTGTCCGTGTCCTCCGTCACGTTCCAGACGCTCCGGGACAGGCGGGAAAGTCCCTCGTCGAACACGGCGTCGTTCTGCTCGGCCACGTCCAGCGAGATCGTGCCCTCCTTACCCTCGGCAACGGGGTAGGTCAGGGTGACGGTGTCGCCCGCCTTGAAGCAGCCGAGGCTGAACAGGCAGCGGACCTTGATATTGCGCGTGAACAGCCGCTCGCCGTTGCGGTAGACGGTCAGGTCATAGTTGCCGGACGACTTCGTCGTGGCGACGAGCAGGCCGTCCTGCGGCACGACATAGGAGATGCTCAGCTCGCTCTGCCCGTCGGCGTCCTGCGTGGAATAGCTGTACTGCGTGCCGCTCGTGCCGCTGGCGCGCAGATCGCAGGCCTCCGGCGCTTCGAGCGTGTCATATTTCAGGTGGGTATAGAGCGCGTCATCCAGCCCCGTGGCCATGCGGAACATTTCCTCCTGCTCCTTGATGGGGTTATAGACGTTCTGCTCCGCCACAAAGCTGCCCAGCGCAGGGTCCGCCACAAAGCCGAGGCCGAGATAGGCGCGGCTGCGCAGCAGCAGGACATTGCCGGACTGCGCGGCGACGGTCGTGTAGGACGTGTCGCGCTGCTGGCCGTCGCGGTCAATGAGGTATTCGAGGCCGCACATCAGGTTCGTGAACGGGCTGCTCTCATAATAGAGGTAGCGGTTGCTTGCGGGCCACGAGGCCAGACCGAGCGAACGGCTGAAGCGGTTGAAGCGGACGTTTGCCGACGAGGTGAAAACGGAAATGCCGCGGTAGCCGTTGAGCGCGGCGTCATTGAGCGTCTGGTAGGACGTGACCTCCACGCGGCCGCTGCCCTCGGGTACGGCCTGCAGAACGGCCTGCACATCCTCAGACTCGCGCGGATAGGACGAGCGGGACGTGAGCGAGACCTTTGCCACGCCCATGGCGATGCTGCAGACCATTTCTGCCCCGATGACGGCAAACAGCAGCGCCATGCTGAGGAGCTGCCGCCTGCGCTCCGGGCGATACAGCACGAGCGCAAGGCATACAATGGCCAGCGCCAGCGCGCTCAGGAGCATCCGGCGCAAGCTGCCCTCCAGCCCCAGCCCGCACAGGATAATGCCGAGGCAGACGGGAAGGATGACGAACAGATATCGCTTGCGGAAGCAGTCCAGCAGCGTCCACGCACGGTAGGCCATGACGATGAGCACAAAGCTGAACAGGAAGCTGAAGCGATAGGGGAGCATATTGGGGAAATGCCCGCCGTGCCAGTAATAATCCAGCGTGCGGAACAGGAAGCTCAGCAGGAAGAAGGCGAGAAGGCCGACGCTCAGGAGCTTTTCCCGCAGGCGGACCTTTTTGCAGCACAGGAAGAATACGGCCAGCGCCACGGCGGCAAAGCTACAGTAAACATTCGGCAGGCCTTCCATCTTCGTCGGCTCCGTCGAGGTGAGCAGATTGGCCAGCACGCGGCGCGCGCCGTAGGCGAGGCCCGGCAGCGTCTGCTCCTTCAGCAGGTCCAGCGTGCTCTGACCCTCGGAGGCTTTGCCGTTGGCGTCCTCCGCAATATTCAGCGCCAGCAGCTCCGGCGCCTCGTTCCCGGCGGAATGCGTGTTCTGCAGGCCGTAGAGCGTCGGCAGCAGCAGAACGGCTGCCATGCCGACGCCGAGCAGCGTGCACAGCGCGATGCGGCAGAAGCGGCGGAAAAAGCGCTTCCAGCCGTCCCAGCGGCAGATGCACCAGACAAAGAAGCTCAGCCCGACAAAGATGCAGCAGAAAAACGAAAGATAGTAGTTGCACAGCAGCGAGAGTGCCAGCGCCAGCGTATACAGGCGGAAGCGGCCCTCGCGCAGCAGGCTGACCATGCCCGCCAGCATCAGCGGCAGGAGAGCCAGCGCATCGAGCCAGATGATGTTCCAATAGTAGCCCGCCACAAAGGAGCACAGGGCGTACATCATGGAAAACGGCACGAGCGCAGGCTCGTTTCGGCGGAACGCCGTCCGCAGGAAGACGGCGAAGAACAGACCGGCCAGTCCGATCTTCGTCAGAACGAGCAGCGCGAAGAATTCCCGCAGCAGCGACGCCGGGACCAGCACGGACAAAAGATAGAGGGGACTGGAGAGGTAGTAGGCATACAGCGGCAGGTAGCCGATGCCCATGCCTGCCTCGCGCAGGTACTGCAGCGAGCCGCCGGAGCGGAGCTTTTCCCGGAACGAGACGAAGAAGGGGTAATACTGATGCCACATGTCGTGCGCCAGCACCTGCCGGTCACCGAACGGCCACAGGCCGCCGAGTATGAAGCACAGCAGCATCACGCCGAATGGCACGGCGAACGACAGGGCGAGATAGCGGCGCTTCCGCCGCGTGCGGTCAATTTTCTGCATGGGAGGGCCTCCTTTGCGCCATGCGGCGGAGAAGTTGGGGGATGGTCGCCTCGAAGCTCACGCCGTACCAGCGGGCGTCCGGTTCGCGCCGGGTCTCGGCGATGGTGTCCGCAACGTAGGCGGAGGCCAGCTCCATGGCATCGTGCACGCTCCAGCCGAGCGTCAGCGCGCCTGCGCAGGTGCTGGCGAACAGGTCGCCCGTGCCGTAGAACACGGCGGGAACATACGGTGCGCTGCACTGCGATACCGCGCCCGCGGCATCCATGCACGCCACGCCGACGCGGCCCGGCTCCGTCCGGACGCCGGTCAGGATGGCCGTGCGCGCTCCGAGCGCGAGCAGCCGCTCCAGGAGCGTGCGGATGTAGCTGTCGTCATGCGTCTCTCGGTATTCCAGCCCGGTCAGCAGGCAGGCCTCCGTGATGTTCGGCGTGATGAGGTCAGCCTGCGCGCAGAGCGTGCGGAGCACGGCGGGGAAGTCCGGCTCCAGCCCGGCATACAGCGCGCCGTGGTCGGCCATGACAGGGTCCACGAGCCGCATGGCGGGGAAGCGCGTGAAGAAGTCGAGCGCCTGCTCCACCTGAGCCCTGCCGCCGAGATAGCCGGTGTAGATCATGTCGAACTGCAGGCCAAGCTGCTGCCAGTGGTCCGCGACCGGCGTGAGCGAGAGCGGCTCATAGCGGAAGCCCTCGAAGGCGGTGTGCGCCGAGAGAACGGCCGTCGGCAGCACGGCGCATTCCAGCCCCATGGCGGAGAGCACCGGCAGCGCAACGGTCAGCGAGCATTTTCCGATGCAGGACAGGTCCTGCATGGTGACGATTCGTTTCATAATCATGACTCCAGAGCGTAAGTTCATATTCATTATAACGCGCTTTTGCCGGAAAGGAAAGCCCTGCTGCGAAAAAAGGCATTCCGGCCCGTTAAAAAGTTTTTTGGAAAATATTGTGGTTAGGACTTGAAATAACCACAAGATATAGTATAATAGGGGTGCGTGAACGACGACCGGATGCTGCACTGCCTCAAAAAATGCGCAGCAGGAAACGGCCGGGATCGTTCTGAAAGGATCGAGAATTCGGAGTAACACAGAGAAACGGGCAAAGCCCAGGGAGAGAATACCATGAAGATCATCAAGAGAAACGGAGCGGAAGAGACGTTCCGCATCGAAAAAATCGTCGTGGCCATCACAAAGGCCAACAATGCGGCCGAGGAGGCCGAGCGCCTGACGCCGCTGCAGATCGACCGCATCGCGCAGGCCGTCGAGATCCGCTGCGAGGAAATGAACCGCAGCCTGTCCGTCGAGGAGATCCAGGACCTCGTCGAGGACCAGATCATGGCGCACGGGGCCTTCGAGGTCGCCAAGCGCTATATCACCTATCGCTATACCCGCAGCCTTGTCCGCCAGTCCAACACGACGGACGACCGCATCCTGTCCCTCATCGAATGCAACAACGAGGAGGTCAAGCAGGAGAACGCCAACAAGAACCCGACCATCAACGCCGTGCAGCGCGACTATATGGCGGGCGAGGTCTCGAAGGACATCACGCGCCGCATCCTGCTGCCGCGCGACATCGTCGAGGCGCATGAGGCCGGTATCATCCACTTCCACGATGCGGATTACTATGCCCAGCATATGCACAACTGCGACCTCGTCAATCTCGAGGACATGCTGCAGAACGGCACGGTCATTTCCGGCACGCTCATCGAAAAGCCGCATTCCTTCTCTACGGCCTGCAACATCGCCACGCAGATCATCGCGCAGATCGCCTCGAACCAGTATGGCGGCCAGTCCATCTCTCTGACGCATCTGGCCCCATTCGTGGACGTCAGCCGCCGGAAGATCCGCGAGAGTGTGGTGCGCGAGATCCGTGAGCTCGGAGCCGAGGCCGCGGAGGAGCGTATTTCCAAGATCGTCGAGGAGCGCCTGCGCGAGGAGATCAAGCGCGGCGTGCAGACCATCCAGTATCAGGTCGTCACGCTCATGACGACGAACGGCCAGGCGCCGTTCATCACGGTGTTCATGTACCTCGGCGAGGCGCGTAATCCGCAGGAGAAGCACGATCTGGCCATCATCATCGAGGAGACGCTCCGTCAGCGCTATCAGGGCGTGAAGAATGAGAAGGGCGTCTGGATCACCCCGGCCTTCCCGAAGCTCATCTATGTGCTCGAGGAGGACAACATCCACGAGGATTCGAAGTATTTCTACCTGACGCGGCTGGCTGCGGAGTGCACGGCGCGCCGCATGGTGCCGGACTATATCTCCGAGAAGAAAATGCGCGAGCTCAAGCTCTCAAAGGGCGAGACGCCGGGCAACGGCGATGTCTACACCTGCATGGGCTGCCGCAGCTTCCTGACGCCGGATTCCTCCGGCAACGGCTGGGACAACGTGGCCAATGCCGGGAACTATGAGCCGGGCAAGCCGAAGTATTACGGCCGCTTCAACCAGGGCGTCGTGACGCTGAACCTTGTCGATGTGGCGCTGTCCTCCGGCAAGGAAATGGACAAGTTCTGGAAAATTTTCGACGAGCGGCTGGATTTGTGCTACCGCGCGCTGATGTGCCGTCACGAGCGCCTGAAGGGCACGCTGTCCGACGCGGCCCCCATCCTGTGGCAGTATGGCGCGCTGGCGCGCCTGCCGAAGGGCGAGCCCATCGACAAGCTGCTCTACAACGGCTATTCGACCATCTCGCTCGGCTATGCGGGCCTGTATGAGTGCGTGAAGTATATGACGGGCAAGTCCCACACCGATCCCTCGGCGACGCCGTTTGCGCTGGATGTTATGCGCTATCTGAACGCGGCCTGCGCCAAGTGGCGCGCGGAGACGCACATCGACTTCAGCCTCTATGGCACGCCGCTGGAATCCACGACCTACAAATTTGCCAAGTGCCTGCAGAAGCGCTTTGGCATCGTCCCCGGCGTGACGGACAAGAGCTATATCACGAACTCCTATCACATCCATGTGACGGAGAAGATCAACGCCTTCGACAAGCTGGCCTTTGAGTCGCAGTTCCAGGCCCTTTCGCCCGGCGGCGCCATCAGCTATGTCGAGGTGCCGGATATGCAGAACAACATCGACGCCGTGCTCGAGGTCATGAAGTTCATCTACGACAACATCATGTATGCCGAGCTGAACACGAAGTCCGACTATTGCCAGGTCTGCGGCTACGACGGCGAGATCGAGGTGCTGGAGGACACGGATGGCAAGCTCGTCTGGACCTGCCCGAACTGCGGCAACACCGACCAGAGCAAGATGAATGTCGCCCGCCGCACCTGCGGCTACATCGGCACGCAGTTCTGGAATCAGGGCAGAACGCAGGAGATCAAGGAACGCGTGCTGCACCTGTAAGACGTGCTTCTGTGCCCAAAGTTCCAATATTCCGGGTGGGGCTGCTGTTAACGGCAGCCCCACCGATATTTCGGGAGGAAAAACCATGTTCGGCGATCTGCATATCCATATGATCCTCGACGGCGTGTATTATCGCGCCGCCATCGACGCGCAGAAGGAGCATCCGCTTGACGGCCTCGTCCGCGCGCGGCTGTCTGATTATCAGGCGCGCGGGGTCTGCCTCCTGCGCGACGGCGGGGACGCCTGGGGCGTCAGCCTGCGGGCGCGGGAGCTGGCGGGGGAATACGGCATCGATTACCGCAGTCCAGCCTTTCCCATCTACCGCCGCGGGCACTATGGGGCCTTCATCGGCCGCGGCTTCGACACGGAGGACGAATACCGCGCCCTGCTGGACGAGGCAGGGGAGAAGCGGGCGGACTTCATCAAGCTCATGATCTCCGGCCTCATCGATTTTGACCACTTCGGCGTCCTGACGGAGCCGGGCCCGGAGCCGCAGGACATCCGCCGGATGATCGAGCTGGCCCACGCGGCCGGATTTGCCGTTATGGCGCATGCGAACGGCGACCGCGCCGTTACGGCGGCCCTGCAGGCGGGGGTGGACTCCATCGAGCACGGGGCCTACCTCTCTGAGAGCGTGCTGCTCCGCATGGCGCAGCAGCGCACGCTGTGGGTGCCGACGCTCTCGACCATCGGGAACCTGATCGGCAGCGGGCGCTATCCCGATGCCGTGCTGAAGCGCCTGCTCGCCCAGCAGCAGGAGGCCGTCCGCTTTGTCGCGGCGCACGGCGGCCGCATCGGCCTCGGCAGCGATGCCGGGGCGTGGCATGTGATGCACGGGCAGGCCATTTCGGACGAGCTCGGGTATCTCACTGCGGCGCTCGGCCCACGCGCGGAGCCGCTTCTGCTGGAGGCCGAAGCGTACGCTTCTGTTACATTCTGCCGAAAGTGACCGTTGATTTGCCGAAATTTCTCCGATATAATAATGAAAAATGCCAAAAGGAGAGAGAACGGTATGCAATATGTGCTTTTTAATCCGCAGGCCGGAAACGGCAGCGGTGCGCAGCAGGCACGCGCTCTGGACGCGCGCTTCCCGGAGGAGACGTTTTCCTATACCGATATGACAACGATCAGCGACTATGCGGCCTGGCTCGGCACGCTCCCGGCGGATGCGTCCCTTATCATCGCGGGCGGCGACGGCACGCTGAACCGCTTTCTCAACGACACGGACGGCATGGCCCTCCCGGAGAAGCTCTATTATTTCGCCACCGGCAGCGGAAACGACTTCCTGCATGACCTTGGCCTTGAGAAGGGCGCGGACCCGGTCCCCGTGACGCAGTATCTGCGCGATCTGCCCACGGTCACGGTGAACGGAAAGCACTGGCGCTTCCTCAACGGCATCGGCTACGGCATTGACGGCTACTGCTGCGAGGTCGGCGACGCTCTGCGCGGCAAGTCCGACAAGCCCGTGAATTATACGGCCATCGCCATCAAGGGCCTGCTGTTTCACTTCCACCCGGCTAACGCCGAGGTCACGGTCGACGGCAAGACGAAGCGCTATCGCCGCGTCTGGCTCGCGCCAACGATGAACGGCCGCTTTTACGGCGGCGGCATGATGGTCACGCCGGACCAGCATCGCGGCAATGCTGAGGGCAAGGTCAGCGTGTGCGTCATGCACGGCAGCGGCAAGATCAAGACGCTGGCGGTGTTCCCGTCCATTTTCAAGGGCGGCCATGTGAAGCACACGGAAATGGTCGAGATCCTGACAGGCCATGACATCGAGGTGCGCTTTGACCGCCCCTGTGCGCTGCAGATCGACGGCGAGACCATCCGGAATGTGACTTCCTACAGCGTCCACGCGGGCGTCCCTGCGCGGGTCTGACAGAAAAAACGGCCGGAGTATGTATTCCTCCAGCCGACGGTGTGTCAAAAAAGCCTCGCAGAGTTCGCCGCCCGCAGGCGGCGAATCAAATCGGATCATTTTCTCCGGCGGCGTGTACGTCGGAGAAAATACTGCGCAGTCCGCCGGTGTGCGGATCGTCCGGCAAAGGCGGACGATCGTGCGCGCAGCGGACTGTAGTCCCTTTGTATGGAAAGCCCAAAGGGCTTTCCATACAGTTAATTGGCCGGAGCGCTCAGCGCTCCGGCCGTTTTATGTGGGTTTTACTGCTTCGTGAAGACCATGGGGAACAGATCGCCCAGCATCTCGCTGAGAGACTGCAGGTCCATCGCGTCGCCCGTGACGGACGTGAAGGTCAGCTTGCCGCCCTCGAGCGTGTAGGAAACATAGTCCTCTTCGGAGAAGTCGGCTTCCTGCTCCTCAAAATAGAGCTTGCCGTCAGCTGCCTTATAGACGCCGGACTCCTCGTCCTCTTCCAGAGAGCTCAGCAGGGACTCTTCGTCGAGCTGGCTGATCTGTTCGGCGACATAGTCCGAAACGCTGGAGCCGGTGCTCTGCTCGAAGGCAGCGTCGTAGTCCTCACGGGACAGTCCGGATTCCTCGGCGGTCTTGTAGAGCGCCGCCTCAATGGCGGAGCCGCAGCCCTGCAGATAGGTGTGCAGCGCGGTAACGGTGGCTTCCTTGTCGGCCTGCATGGAATAGGTGCCGTCTTCGCCCAGCGTCAGAGTGTAGGGAACGGGCAGGGTCAGGTCGGCCAGATCCTCTTCGGCAAGGCCGAGCTGGGTCATGACGGAGTTCAGGGCAGGGGCCAGATCGAGATCGATCTTGTAGGTACCGGGCAGGTCGGACTTGCCGCCGCCGCAGCCGGCGAGCGCAAGGACAAGGGCCAGCGCCAGCAGGCACAGTGCGAGAGACTTTACATGTTTCATGATTTTCTTCCTTTCTTTTTTGCAAAAATGCAAGTTGATTATAGCATAACGGGATGCGGGTGTCAATCCATCGGGCGGCCGTTCAGAACGGCTTCTGCCAGCCGGTCGCCCTCGTAGCGGAGCTTCAGCGAAAAAAACGGCGCATGCTCCCGCATAAGGCGCAGGAAAATGCGGTCCCCCTCCCACTGCGGCAGGGCGGCGAACTGTGTCTCCGGGATCCACGCCAGCTCGCCCTCGTCGCAGTCCCGCAGGGTTCCGCGGCAGGCCGAGGCGTGGAACAGGTGCATGTATTCGCCCTCCCAGCAGTCGCTGACGAAGGTCACGATGCCGCAGTAGCGGTACTCCGTCAGCTCCAGTCCCGTTTCCTCGCGGAATTCGCGGCGGACGCAGTCGTCCGGGCTTTCGTTTTCCTCGAATTTTCCGCCGATGCCGATCCATTTGTCGTGATTCGGATCGTTTTTCTTTTTGTTGCGGTGCAGCAGGAGCCAACTCCCGTTCTGCTCCAGATAGCAAAGCGTGGTATTTTTCATATCGTTCTCCTGAAAAAAGCCCCTGCAATCGCATGACGGTTGCAGGGGCCGGTTTTATTCTGCGGCGCTGGGATTGGTGGCGGGGTTTACGATGACTCGCACAGCATTGTGCAGGTTCTCCGCGACGCAGTGCGCCTGTCCCTTGGCCTGCTCGCCGTCGAGCGTCCAGTCCATGTCGGCGGGGGCGTCGATCTCCAGATGGCTGGCGCTCGTGAACGTCAGCATGGGCGTGTGGTAATCCTGCGTCGTCAGGGCCAGCACGCAGTCGCTCAGCTCCATCAGGCTCTGCGGCTTGCGCACGAGCAGCAGCTCGAACACGCCGTCGTTCATGTCCACGATCTCCGGGGAGAGCGTCAGAATGCCCGCAACGGATGTGGAGTTGCTGATGGCGCCGAAGATATAGTCGTCCTCGAGCACGGTCTCGTGGTCGAGCAGAAAGCGCACATGGCGGCTGCGGATGGACGGCAGCTCCTTGATGCCGCCGAGCACATAGGCCAGATGGCCCAGCGCATTTTTTACGCTCTGCGACGTGGCGTAGGATGCGCGGGTGAACGCGCCGAACGAGGCGACATAGGAGAAGCAGCGGCCGTTGAAGCTGCCGAGGTCCAGTGTGTGCGGCTCGCCCTCGACGATGTCGCGCGCGGCCTGCAGCAGGTTGCGTGACAGGTTCATGCTGCTGGCAAAGTCGTTCGTGCTGCCTGCGGGGATATAGCCGATGGGCGTGTCGCTTCCGGCCGCATAGACACCGGAGACAACCTCATTGAATGTGCCGTCGCCGCCTGCGCAGACCACGCAGTCGAATTCGCGGCAGCGGGATGCTGCGACCTGCGTTGCGTCGCCGCGGGCAGCTGTAGTATAGACCGTGACGTCGTAGCCGCCGCGGTTGAAAATGCTGACGATCTCCGCCAGCGCGCGGTTCGCGCGCTTTTTTCCCGAGCAGGGGTTCAGAATGAGCAGCAGCCTCTTCATCGCACGATCCTCATGCGGAAACGCACCCAGACAAAGATGCAGCCTGCGGCGATCACAAGGCCGATGCCGAGCAGCACCCACTGCTCCTTGGAGCGCGGCTTGCGGATATGGAACGGCATCACAAAGCTGGCGCCAGTCAGCGCCATAACAACGAGCAGCGCCCCATGCAGGATCGCGGCACGCTGGAAAATGTCGAGGAAGCAGAAGAAAAACGGGAAAATGAGCGCGGCTGAGGTGATGGGAAGGCCCGTGTAGGTCTTGCGGCATTCGTCCGTCTCCTGCTGGCGCAGCTCCTCCGTCACGTTGAAATAGGCAAGGCGAATGAGCCCGGCGAGCACATAGAGCGCCGCAATCAGCACGGCATACCAGACAGAGCCGCACACGACGATTGTGATGACGGCGGGCAGGATGCCGAAGGCAACGATGTCGCACAGAGAGTCAATCTGAATGCCGAAGCCCTTCTGCTCCGCCGTGCGGTTCTTCTTCGTGCGGGCGACGCGGCCGTCAAACATATCGCAAAGGCCGCTGAACATCAGACAGAGGATTGCCAGCAGCGGGTGGCGGGCGACGGCCAGCCCGATGCCGGTCACGGCAGACAGCAGGCTGAGGTAGGTCAGAATGACCGTGTAATCATAGAAACCAATCATAAATAACTCCTTCTGCCGCAGGACGGCACCGGAAAACGGACGTCGGATAGACGAATCATAGTCGTCTTGTTATTATCCCACATTTTCGGCGATTCGTCAAGTCCCGGTATTTTCCGACAGAATGCGGCAGAGCAGGACAGAAAAGGCGTGGTCCTGCGCGGGCTTCCGGGCAGCCGTACGGTGCAGGCGGACACCGCCGCGGCGCAGGCGGGCGGACTCGGCGCGAACGGTGAGCAGAGCGTCGATATTGTCCTTTGTGTAGGCATGGCCCGCCGGATGCAGGGCCTGCGCGCTGCGCGCAAGGCACAGGGCGGCAAGGCCGTAGTCCTGCGTGATCACAACGTCGCCGGGGCGCAGGTGCGACAGCAGCAGATAGTCCGTGCTGTCGTGCCCGCAGTCCGCAACAAAGACCTCCACGCCGGGAATGGAAAAGACATGCGCCGTGTCGCAGAACAGCAGACACGGCACAGGGAAGGCGGCGCATTGCCGCACGGTCTCGCGGACGACGGGGCAGCCGTCCGCATCGATCAGAACGCGCATGGGCTTCAGTGGCGGGGCGTCAGCAGGCCGCGCTTGTCGTGGATGACATTGCGCGGGCAGGCCATGGCGCACATGCCGCAGGAGAGGCACTTATCCGCGTAGATAAAGGCGCGGTTTTCCGAAACAACGATGGCTCCGGCCGGACAGGTGCGCTCGCACAGACCGCAGCCGATGCAGCTCACGGCGCAGACATCGCGGCAGCGGGCGTCCTTGTTCGAGCAGAGGACGACAATGGGGTTGTCCTCGAGCCGCAGGTGGATGACGCGCTGCGGGCAGGCCTGATAGCACGCGCCGCAGCCGATGCAGCGGCTCTCGTCTACCTCGGCCACGCCGTAGGAGTTCAGCGAGATCGCGCCGAAGCGGCAGACCTCCATGCACGCACCGCAGCCGGTGCAGCCGTAGAGGCAAAGATCGTAGCCCTCCGGGCTCTGGTTGGCGCGGCAGCCGCCGTTGCAGTGGACGCAGGCAACCTTGGACGGGAACTTCTTTCTGACTTTCATCTCATGCAACCTCCCCGTTATTTGCGTGCATAGGGCGTGCCGGTCAGCGGCAGACTGGTGCGCGGCTCGCCGTCGAGCCGGTAATAGGCATCTGCAATGGCCGGTGCGGTGGGGATCGAGGTGATCTCACCGATGCCGATCGCGCCGCAGGCCACGTTCAGGCCCGGCTTGTCGATGACAATGGCCTTGATCTCCGGCACCTGATGGGCACGGAACAGGCCGAGCGTGCCGAAGCGCGCCGTCGGGCGGCAGTTTTCGTCGATGGGATACTGCTCCGTCAGGGCATAGCCCATGGACATGACGACGCCGCCCTCGATCTGGCCCTCGCAGGAGAGCGGGTTGATGGCCTTGCCGACGTCGTGCGCGGCTATCATTTTGCGGATGAGGCCGGTCTTCTCGTCGAGGATGCAGACCTGCGTGGCGTAGCCGTAGGCGACGTGGGAGACCGGGTTCGGCACGTCCGCGCCGAGCGGGTCAGTCTTCGCGAGGTATTCGCCGTAGAATTCTTTCCCGATGAGGTCGCTGAGCGACTTTCCGGCCAGCGCCTCGTGGAGCTGCAGGCAGGCGCGGCGGCAGGCCTCGCCGGTCACAAGCGTCTGGCGGGAGCCGGACGTGTCGCCGGAGTCCGGGGCGATCCAGGTGTTGGAACGCTCATAGACGATGTCGTCGCGGGAGAGGTTCGTGTTTGAGCAGACCATCTGCACCAGCACGGTGCCGAGGCCCTGCCCGATGCACGAAGCGCCGGAATAGATATGGACCTTGGAATCGCCCTCGACGATGAGCTTGCAGCGGCCCCAGTCCGGCAGGCCGACGCCGAGGCCGGCATTCTTCATGGCGCAGGCGATGCCCTTGACCTTGGCGTTGTCGTATTCGTCCTTTACGGCAAGGAGCGTCTCCACAAGGCCGGTAGAGTCATCGACGATCTGCCCGTTCGGCAGCACACCGCCGGGACGGATGGCGTTGCGGTAGCGGATCTCCCACGGGGAGATGCCGACAAGGTCGGCAGCGCGGTTCAGCAGCGTCTCCACGGCGAAGCACGTCTGCGTGACGCCAAAGCCGCGGAACGCACCGGCAGGCGGATTGTTTGTATAGTAGGCATAGCCGTCGATCTCGAAGTTTTCGTAGGCATAGGGACCGGCGGCGTGCGTGCAGGCGCGCTCGAGCACCGGGCCGCCCAGCGAGGCGTAGGCGCCAGTGTCAGAAACGACCTTGGCCTTCACACCCTGGATGATACCGTTTTCGTCCACGCCCATGGTGAAGTCCATCTCGAAGGGATGGCGCTTCGGGTGGATGAGCAGGGACTCGGCGCGCGTCAGCTTGCACTTGACGGCGCGTCCGGTCTTATAGGCGATGAGCGCGGCCAACGGCTGGACGGTCATGTCCTCCTTGCCGCCGAAGCCGCCGCCGACGAGGGCATTCTGGATCTTGACCTTCTCGGGCGGCAGGCCGAGGGCCATCGTGACCTCGTGCAGCGTGGTGTGGGCGCTCTGGTCCGTCGTGTAGAGGCGGATGCCGTCTCCGTCCGGCACGGCCACGGCGCATTCCGGCTCAAGGAAGGCGTGCTCCGTGAACGGGGTGGAGAAGTGATCCTGCACGACAAATTTCGAGTGGGCAATGGCCTCCTCGGCATTGCCGCGGGAGACGTGCTTGTGCGCCAGCAGGTTGCCCTTGCGGTGGACCAGCGGCGCATAGGGCGCGGCCGCCTCCTCCGGGTTGTGCACGGCGGGCAAAATCTCATATTCCACCTTGACGAGCTTCTTGGCCTTTTCCAGAATCTCCGGCGTCTCAGCCGCGACAAGGGCCAGCGCGTCTCCGAGGAAGTGGACGACGCCGCCGACGGGGACCATGACGTCCCAGTCGTGGACGATGTGTCCGATGATGTTCTCGCCCGGCACGTCTGCTGCGGTCAGCACGCAGATAACGCCGGGCAGCGCGGCCGCCTTGGACGTGTCGATGGACAGCACGCGGGCGCGCGGATATTTGCTGCGCACGGCGGAGCCGTAGCACATTTTTTCGGGGTAGTAATCGTCGGGGTATTTGCCGGTGCCGAGGACCTTCTCCTCGACGTCCAGACGCTGGACGCGGGAGCCGATCTTCCAGTCCGTCGTGGCGGGCAGGGGGATCTTCTTTTCGCGCAGGATCTTCCCGGCCAGACGGATGGCCTCGACGATCTTGACATAGCCGGTGCAGCGGCAGTAGTTGTTGCGGATGGCCCAGCGGATCTGCTCCTCCGTCGGGTCCGGCGTGCGGTCGAGCAGGGCCTTGGCGCACAGCACCATACCGGGAATGCAGAAGCCGCACTGCACGGCGCCCGCCTCGCCGAAGGCGAAGGTGTAGGCAGCCTTTTCAAAGTCGGAAAGACCCTCGACCGTCAGGATGTGCTTGCCGTCGAGCCGCTCGGTGTCCGGAACGCAGGCGCGGCAGGGCTCGCCATTGATGAGCACGGTGCATGCGCCGCAGGCGCCCTCGCTGCAGCCGTCTTTTACGGAGGTGAGATGCAGCTCATCGCGCAGGTAGCGCAGCAGCTTCTGCTTTTTGGCGACGGTAACTTCGGCACCGTTTATGTAAAATGTTGCCATGGAAACAGGTCCCCTTTGTAAAATAATCCGGTCGCAGCCGGTGGACGGGCTCGTATCACTCAGATTATACTATAAATAAAGAAAGCCTGCAAGGCAGAGACTAACTTTTTTTGCGATTTTTTTCTGAATTTTGACTTATAACAATAAAAAACTACAAGGAAATCGCGATTTTTCTATCGATAAGCTAAAACTTTTTTTGTACCCGGCAAAAAATGCGGGAAAGGATTGAAAATCGGGTGTGGATTTGGTACACTATCTAAGAAATGAAAATGCGGAGTTTCGGCTTTTTTGCGCCGCATGCGCCGCATGGGTAATATAGCAGACTGTCAAAAAACCTGCCAAGCCAAAAGTTTCGGAGGGAAGAAAAGTGTGAAAGGAAACCGTCAGGGTGTCCTTTCGCGTTTGATCACCCGCCGCAGCGGCAGAATTGCAAAATCATGCTTCAAAATTTATTTTGCAATTCCAGAAGCAGCTTGGCGAAAAAGCCCTGGAGGGACTTTTTTGACAAGCTGAATATAGGTAGGGGAACTGGTATGGAAACGACAAAGACATTTCAGGAGCTCGGTGTCAGCGAGGAGATCCTCCGTGCGCTGGAAAAGAAGGGCGTCGCAATGCCGACGCGCGTGCAGGAGGAGGCCATCCCGCCGCTGCTGGCGTGGCGCGACGTCATCGCCAAGGCGCCGACGGGAACGGGCAAGACGTTTGCCTTTGGCATCCCGATGATCGAGCACATCGATCCGCAGTCCGACGATCTGCAGGGCCTGATCCTGGCCCCGACGCGCGAGCTGGCCATCCAGATCGCCGACGAGCTGCGCGGCTTGCTCACATTTTATAAGGATATCCGTGTGACGGTCGTCTATGGCGGCCAGCGGCTCGAGCCGCAGATCCGCAGCCTGCAGCAGCATCCGCAGATCGTCGTGGCAACGCCCGGTCGCCTCATGGACCACTATAACCGCAAGAACCTGCGCCTCGACCGCATCAAGACCGTCATTCTCGACGAGGCGGATCGCATGCTGGACATGGGCTTCTTCGATGATGTGACGAAAATTCTCGACCGCATCAAGAACCGTACGAACCTCGGCCTGTTCTCCGCGACGATCTCGCAGGAGGTCATGACTGTCAGCTGGATGTACCAGCGCGACGAGGTGGAGATCACCGTTGCCCCGACGGAGGAGAGTAAGCCTGATATCGATCAGTATTCCATCACGGTCCCGCGGCTGGAGAAGGAAGAGGCTATGCTGCGTATCCTACGCTCCGGCGCGCTTGAGCGCGTGATCGTGTTCTGCAACACGAAGGTCATGTGCCAGCGCCTGAGTGACGACCTGCGCCGCGCGGGCATCCGCGCCGACTGCCTGCATGGCGACATCAAGCAGGCCACGCGCGAAAAGACCATGGCCGATTTCCGCCATGGCAAGCTCCCGGTCCTCATCGCGACGGACGTTGCCTCCCGCGGCATCGACGTGGACGACGTCGACGGCGTCATCAATTACGACGTCCCCGAGGAGAACGAATACTATATCCACCGCATCGGCCGCACGGGCCGCGCTCGGAAAAAGGGCATCTCCTTCACGCTGCTCGGCTCGTTCCCGGAGAAGGCCAAGCTGGACGAGATCGCAAAATTTGCGGGCTTCCGCATCGTTCCGATGATCTTTGACGAATACGGCTGTCTGGTGCCCGCACCTGCAGAGGAAAAGCATCCGACATCCCGCAGGCGCTTCTGATGCGCCCGGCGGAGGAGGGCCTGCTCCTGCTGTGCTGCGCGCTCGGCACGCAGGATGTGCCGCTGACCCCGGCGCAGTACCGCACGCTTGCCCGGCGCGTCCGGCAGACCTGTCAGGCCGGAGACGGCGAGGTGACGCCTGCCTATCTCCGGGCGCTCGGCTATCCGGAGGCGGCCGCCCTGCAGATCACGGCGCTGCTCGACCGGACGGACACGCTGCACCGCTATCTCGAGGCCGCTGCCGCGCAGGGCATCACGGTCCTGACGCGCCTTTCGGACGGCTTCCCGGCGCGCCTGCGCCGCATGGGCGAGACGGAGTGCCCGCCCGCCCTGTTCTGCCGCGGCGACACGGCCCTGCTCGGCACGCGCTGCGTTGCGCTCGTCGGCTCGCGGCAGCTCCGGCCGGATAACCGCCGCTTTGCCGTGCAGGCCGGAAAGCTCGCTGCGGCCGAGGGCTTTACACTCGTCTCCGGCGGAGCTGCCGGTGCGGACACCGCCGCGCAGGAGGCCTGCCTTGCAGCGGGCGGCCGGGTGATCTGCTTTGTGCCGGACAGTCTGCTGGATCATCCCGCGCGGCAAAACGTGCTGTATTGCAGCGCGGGCGGCTATGAGCTGCCGTTTTCCACGCCGCGCGCCCTGGCCCGCAACTGCCTCATCCACGCCATGGGCGAAAAGACCCTTGTGGCCCAGTGCGCCGAGGGAACGGGCGGGACCTGGTCCGGTTCGCAGTGGAACCTGCGCCGCGGCATGTCGGAGCTTTACGTCTTTGACGACGGATCGGCGGCAAGCGCGGCACTGCAGTCCTGCGGAGCGGAGAGGTTGCCGGATATTCCGGCGTCTCTCGCCCTGTTACGGCCCTTCCAATTGTCCATTTTCGATGGGAAATCGGACGAAAAGCGGAAAAAGTAAATTTTCAGTTGATTTTGACAAAGCAATCGTGTATAATCTCCGTACGACACCGAAGATCATGGATCTGACCTGACGTATGGAGGTTATTTTTATGTGTGGAATTGTTGGTTATGCCGGTTCGAAGCAGGCAGCTCCCATTTTGCTGGACGGCCTTTCCCGTCTGGAGTATCGCGGCTATGATTCCGCTGGACTGTGTGTTTTTTCGGAAGGGGAGCTGAAGCTCGCCAAGTCCAAGGGCCGTCTGGCCGTCCTGCGCACAAAGACGGAAAACGGCGCGACGCTCCCCGGCTATCTCGGCATCGGCCATACCCGCTGGGCGACGCACGGCGCACCCTCGGACGAGAATGCGCATCCGCAGCTGTCCACGAACGGCAGCATCTGCATCGTGCACAACGGCATCATTGAGAATTTCCTGCCGCTGAAGGAGTTCTTGCTGAAGCAGGGCAAGACGTTCCGCTCCGAGACGGACACGGAGGTCATCGCCAATCTGCTGGAATACTATTATGAACAGGAAAACGATCTGATGAAGGCCGTCCGCCTGACGCTCGGCCGGATCGAGGGCAGCTATGCGCTCGGCATCCTCTGCGCTGACCGGCCGGATTCCATGATCGCCGTCAAGAAGGACAGTCCGCTGATCTTCGGCTTCGGCGAGGGCGAGAACTTCATCGCCTCGGATGTCCCGGCCATCCTGCCGTATACGCGCAGCGTCGTGTATCTCAACGACGGCGATATGGTCGTGTTCACGAAGAATGCCGCGCAGTTCTATGACGCAAACGGCACGCCCGTGCGCAAGGCGCCCGAGCACATCGAGTGGGAGATGTCCGCTGCGCAGAAGGGCGGCTATCCGCACTTCATGCTCAAGGAAATTTATGACCAGCCCAAGGCCCTGCGCGACACGATCAATCCACGGATCCGCAACGGCCGCGTCGTGCTGGATGATGTGAAGCTCGATGAGAGCTATCTGCGCGGCCTGCGCCGCATCTATATGGTTGCCTGCGGCTCGGCGTCCTATGTCGGCAATCACGCCAAGTATATCCTCGAGCGCACGACGCGCATCCAGGTCGAGCCGGTGCTCGCCTCAGAGTTCCGCTATTCCGAGCCGGTGCTCGGCGACGATACGCTCGTTATCATCATCAGCCAGTCCGGCGAAACGGCCGACACACTGGCCGCCCTGCGTGAGGCCAACGCCCGCGGTGCGCGGACGCTTGCCATTGTCAACGTGGTCGGCAGTGCCATTTCCAAGGCGGCGCACGACGTCATCTACACCTGTGCCGGCCCCGAGATCGCCGTTGCCACGACGAAGGCCTATTCCACGCAGCTGGCCGTCATCTATCTGCTGGCCATGTATATCGGCGAAAAGCTCGGCACGCTCGCGCCGGAGTGCTATGCCGCCATGCTCGAGGGCCTGCAGCGCCTGCCGGACCAGGTGGCGCAGATCCTTGTGCCCGAGAATCTGGCAAAGATCGAGGAGGCTGCGGAGGCCTTCAGCCACAACCACGACGTGTTTTTCATCGGCCGCAACCTCGACAGCGCGACCTGCCTCGAGGGAAGTCTGAAGCTCAAGGAGATCGCCTATGTCCATTCCGAGGCTTATCCTGCAGGTGAGCTGAAGCACGGCCCCATCTCCCTCATCGAGGAGGAGACGCTCGTTGTGGCCCTTGCCACCGTCGAGAAGCTCTTTGATAAGACCATGGCCAATGTCCGCGAGGTCAAGGCGCGCGGCGCGCACGTCCTCGGCGTGACGACGGAGGACTTTGCCGGGGAGATCGAAAAGTATGCCGACCGCAGCCTCATCGTGCCGAAGACGCACCCGCTGCTGCAGCCGAGCCTGACGGTCATCCCGCTGCAGGCCTTTGCCTACTATATCGCACTGGCCCGCGGCTGCGATGTCGATATGCCGCGCAATCTGGCCAAGTCCGTCACGGTCGAATAATTCAAAATTTTAGATTTCTGCGGAGGCTGCCATATGGCGGCCTCCGCCTTCGTTTGCAGTCTGTTGTGCGCACGAACTGCCCGCCAAGGGCGGACAATTCGCACACTGGCCGACTGAGCGGTATTTTCTCCGACGTATGCGCAGCCGGAGAAAATGATCTCACCTTCTTCGCCGACTGCGGGCGGCGAACTCTGCGAGGCTTTTTCCTGCATTGCAGAGCGGAGCAGAGAGGCCGCTGCTTGTTATTTTGCGGGATCTATGGTAAAATATCTTTATCCTATCCCAAAATTCTATGAAAGTGGTGAAACTATGTTGGACTTTCGCCCCATCTGCCTGGAGGACCGCGCATGGATCGAACCCGTGATGCAGGCTGCGGCTGGGCATGGCAGCGAGTTTTCCTTTGTGAATCTCTACCTGTGGGGGGACCAGCGCGTAGCGTCGGTGGACGGCACGCCCGTGTTCCTCAGCAATTTTTCCGGGAGCCTGACGTACCCGTGGCCCGTCGGCTGCCGGGACCTGCCGGGCACGCTGGAGCTGCTGCGGCAGGACGCATGTGAGCGCGGCATCCCGCTGCGCCTGTTCGGCCTGCTGCCCGAGGAGCGCGACCGGCTCGAGGCGCTGTGTCCCGGCCGCTTTCGCTTCCACAGCGTGCGCGACAGCGCGGACTATGTCTATGAGACGGAGCAGCTTGCCCAGCTGCACGGCAAGAAGCTGCAGGCCAAGCGTAACCACTGCAACCGCTTTGAGGCGGCCTACCCGGATTATCGCGTCCTGCCGCTGACTGCGGACCAGCTGCCGCGCTGCCGCGCCTTTACGGACGAGTGGTATCGCCTGCATTTTCTGGAGAACGACCCCGCGGACTACGCGTTGGAGCAGCGCGCCATCGGGCTGGCATTCGACCATTTCGATGCGCTCGGCATGACGGGTCTTGTGCTGGAGGTCGAGGGCGAGGTCGTCGCCTTCGCCATGGGCAACCCCATCCGGCCGGATATGTTTGACGTGAACTTTGAAAAGGCCCGCGCCGATATGAACGGGCCGTATCCGATGATCAACCGCGAATTTGCCCGCCGGATCGCTGAGACGCCCTACCGCTTTCTGAACCGCGAGGACGACATGGGCCTCGAGGGCCTGCGCCGCGCGAAGGAAAGCTATATCCCGGACCTCCTGCTGGAGAAGCTGCTGGCAGAGGAGCTGCCCGCATGAGGGCGGCGCGGCGCGACCTGCCCGCCCTGACGCGGCTGTGGCAGGCCTGCTTCGGCGATACCGAGGCGGAGGTGCGCGCGTTCTGGCAGGCGCTGTTCGACTGCACGCCCGTCTATCTGCGCCGCGCGCTGGACGGCAGCCCCGCAGCCATGCTGTGCGCGCTTCCGGCGGAGCTGATCGGCGACGACGGAGACGCTGTCCCTGCTGCCTATCTCTACGCCGTCTGCACGGCCCCGGCCCTGCGCGGGCGCGGCCACTGCCGCCTGCTCTTGCAGGAGGCGGAGCAGGACCTCAAAAGGCAGGGCATCCGCGCGGCCGTGCTCGTCCCGGCGGAGGAGAGCCTGTTCGAGTTCTATGCCCGCTTTGGCTACCGAACCGTGTTCACCTGCCGGACTGAGACGGTCCCGGCGGCGCGCGGCGACTGCAGCATCACGCCGCTCACGCCTGACGGCTGGCAGAGCCTGCGCGAGCTGCAGCTCTATGACAGCCATCTGTCTTATCCGCCGGAGCTGCTGCGCTGGCAGGAAACGATCTCCCGCAGCAGCGGGGCTGGCCTTTACCGCATCGAGACGGGCGATGCCGTCTGCTGCGCCGCGGCGGAGCGGGACGGCGAAACGCTGCTCGTGCGCGAGCTACTGCCGGACTGCCCGGAGGCCGCCGCCGCGCTGGCGGACAAGCTCGGATGCCGGGAGGCCGTCTTCCGCACGGCGGGCGGCACGCAGCCCTTTGGTATGGCTAAATCGCTGGATGGGACGCCGCTCCCGCGGCGGGCCTACCTCGGCCCGGCGTTTGAGTAAGGCGGGGCTTTTGCACTGGCTCCCAAGTTTGTCATTGCGAGGCCCCAAAGGGGCTGTGGCAATCTCGGGGAGGTACAGGCTGCCGAAAAAATGTACACACCGATTGCGTCTGTAGCGGCGCTCAGTGAGCGCCATGCACGGGACGATTCAACCGCGCAAGGGCACTGGTGCATCACGGCACTCCCCTGATGTGTCATTCCGAGGAGCGAAGCGACGTGGGAATCTCCTGCAAGTGGTTTCGTTTTCGCCGAGGCCCACCTGTTATCCACCATGGTTCTGCGAGATTGCCACGTCGGCCTGCGGCCTCCTCGCAATGACAAATTTGGGAGCATAGTGCGGTCGGCGATGCCACCCTATAACTTGCCGGCCCGCAGGGCGCTCGCTGAGCGCCGCTACAGACGCAAATGGTTCATACCGCTTTAACGATAGCCTGTGCAAAGCGCAGGCGCGCGGGCCTGGCTGCCCCGTTCCTGCAATATAC